>CAZAMT010000035.1:0-22083 GCA_964486145.1 uncultured Bacteroidales bacterium | reverse complement strand
CGGAAATCATTTGACTTTGATAATATTTATGACTTAAATTTACACTTAAAACTAAATTTACAAAATCATGACAACCATACTTAAAAAGGTTATATCCTATGTTTTAATTGCCATCGTTTTATTTTTTACTGTCATTGCCCTGCTTGATACATGGGAAATTCTCGATCTACAGGAAGTGGGACGGAAGTTCATTACATCACTGCTGATCATCTTCGCTGCTTCTGCAGTCATTTTATTCATTTTTTCAGTGCTTATCAAAGACAACGAGCACAACAAATTCCAGAACAACCAAATGGGTTAATCAATTGAAATATCATTTAAATGATAAGTTTTTTGTAAAATGATGCCTTTGTCATTTACTAAAAAATAAACTGGCGTGTGATTGACTGGAAAATTTAAAAGCGTTTGATTGTCTGCATTCAACTCAATGGTGTTAAAATGCTGTGACTTGGTTGCTTCACCCGATTTAAAAGGGCTGAGCATGGCAACGTGCACAGGTATGTCAATGGCATGTATTCGTTTTACATCGCTTTTGCAAGCTGCACAATTCGGATTCCAGAAGCCCAATACGGAAAGGCCATTTGTACTTATTTGATTCAGTATTTCTGCTGGAATTGCATTTCCCGGAAAGGTTTTTTGCAGGGACATGATCATCGAAGGGTTAAATCCAATTTTGGGGTATTCATTTTTAATTAGTTCTCCCGACATGGAAACAAGATATTGTTCACCAGTTATTTGCTGATCCATTGATTGGAAGTGTTCATGCATGATTTCGAACATAATGCCTTTTACTTGTTGTGGCATTTTTGAATCAAGTATGAAGCGTGCCATTTGCCGGATTTTTTGATTATCAGTTGCATATCGTTTTATAAAATGATTGATCCCTCTGGGAAAGAAGGGAGTACGCACTACATGAACTGTTGAAAAATCATATTCCCGGAAATACATCTCATATTTCTCCTGAAATGAAGTTGTTGATACGGAAGAATGCTTCATCGGATCAATGGTCATTTTCAAATACTCTGAAAAAATCCAATCCGGATAATTCTGAATGATTTCCGCTTTTCGCTCTTCAATATTTTTCTGAATTGCTGATATCTCTTTCATTTTGCGGTAAACAGCATTTAAATCCTTCTCGCTATCTTTCATTTCTGCGGTCAATTTTTCTAACAAAACAAACTGTTTCGCCAGAAATTGTTGATAATGAATATAGGTTGATGATTCTTCGCTCCCCTGCACTTGTAGGTTATAGAATGGTTGCTGTATATTCGTTTGAAATTTCAATTCCTCGCTGCTGCTTAAAAGAAACTCTATGGAATTTTTATTAGGCAAAACAATATAATATATGCCCGGTGAAACATCTGTATTTGTCTTAAATTGTCCCTTCCCTTCTGCATCAAGCCTGATAGTATCAATTACATAATAGGTATTTCCATAAAACTCAGCTAACATGATGTTTACATTACTTAATCCATGGATGTGCATGTGAATGTTGTATGACCAGGCACTAAATACTGATAGAGATGTAAGTATTGCAATGCAAACGAAATATTTCTGGTTCCTTTTATATGTTTGTATCAATTTTCTCATTTCAAAATTGTATTTTAAACGAAATTGATTTCCGATACGATAATTATCGCAAGTATGATGCAATGTTTTTCGAAAATAAATAAATTGGTTTAAATTGAAGCCTTCAAATATTAACATTTAAAGTTCAATAATGACTGATCTTCATATAAACATTGTTAGTTTAAATATTCCATTACCAGCAAATTACGGGGGAGTGATCGATATTTATTATAAAGTGAGAGCATTGCATCGGATGGGTGTTAAAATTCATTTGCACTGTTTTACATATGGCAGAAATGAGCAAAAAGAATTATTAAACTATTGTGAAGAAATATTTTATTATAAAAGAAACACAGGAATACTTAGCAATGTATCGCTTTTGCCCTACATCGTTTATTCGCGAAGAAACAAAACATTACTGAAAAATTTGCAGAATAATTCATATCCGGTTTTGTTTGAAGGACTCCATACAACATATTACCTCGTTAAAAATAAACTGAGGAACAGGAAAGTTATTGTACGTTTTCACAACATTGAGCATGATTATTACCGGTATCTTGCCCGAAAAGAAAATAACATTATTAATCGACTGTATTTTTATAAAGAATCTTATTTACTCAAAAAACTAATTTCAAAGATCCCCGGAAAAACATGGATAGCAGCTATTTCTCCTTCGGATGCTTCTTATCTTGAAAGTAAGTTTTCCAATGTATTTTGGCTTCCCCCGTTTCATCCAAACAATGAACTGGAAATTTTAACCGGTAAAGGTCAATATGCGCTTTACCACGGGAACTTATCGGTACCGGAAAATGAAGAGTCTGCTGTTTTTTTAATCAAACAGTTTGCCGGAAAGGATATACACCTGAAGATAGCTGGACAAAAACCTTCCAAAAAGTTGAACGAAATGACTCAAAGGGTGCAGAATATCAGCCTCCTGCCAAACCCTGGAGAACAAGAGATGAATTCCCTGGTTTTAAACGCGCAGGTTATACTTCTTCCGGCATTTCAGCCAACCGGAATTAAATTAAAACTTATTGAATCGCTCTACAAAGGAAGGCACTGCATCGTCAATCACGCGATGGTTAAGAATACTCACCTGGAAAATTTATGCATGCTTACAGAAAATGATTTTTATACAAAAACGCTGGAATGTATGTCCATGGAATTTACCGAAACGGATATCTCAATTCGAAAGAAAATACTGGAAACCCATTATAATAACCAAATTAATGCAGAAATACTGGTCGAGTGGTTGCAAAAAAATGATTCGCATGAACCACATGTTTTATTCAAATGAAGGTTATGGTATTATTTATTTTCATTCAAAATGAATACTGAATTATCAACAACCATTGCAAATCCAATTGATTCATTATAAATTTTCAAAAAATTTTAGTGAAATGGAATGTAAAAAAGAAAGCAATAAGAGTTTTTGTAATTGTTCTTATCCCTGTAACCGAAAAGGCATGTGCTGTGATTGTTTAAAATACCACAGGAATGCAGGTGAACTGCCTGCCTGCTACTTTCCTGATGATATTGAAAGAACCTATGACAGGAGCATAGAAAATTTTATTCAATTGTACCAACAGCGAGGCGCCTGGTGGAACTGAAACAAGAGTAAATGATGGAAAAACAACGCTGTGATTGGGCGAAAAATTCGTTGGAAATAGAATACCATGATACTGAATGGGGAGTACCTGTGTTTGATGACCGGAAATTATTCGAATTTATGCTGTTGGATGCTTTCCAGGCTGGATTAAGCTGGTCAACCATTCTATTAAAAAGGGAGAATTTTAGAATTGCTTTTGATCAATTCAACTACGAAAAAATCGCTTCTTACAACGAAAATAAAATACAGGAGTTGTTGAACAATAAAGGAATAATCAGAAATCGTTTAAAGATTCGAGGATCGGTTAAAAATGCGGCTGCATTCATAAAAATAGTTGAAAAACACACCACGTTTAGCAATTTTATCTGGAATTTTGTAGATGGTTCACCCATTGTCAATAATTATGAATCCATGAAAGAAATTCCAGCCAGCACTCCGTTATCCGATAAAATGAGCAAAGAATTAAAAAAGAATGGCTTCACTTTTGTTGGAAGTACCATATGTTACGCGTTCATGCAGGCTGCGGGTCTGGTAAATGATCATCTGGTTCATTGTTTTCGGTACAAAGAAGTGATGCAACGTTAGAATTCATCTAATTAGAGCGTTTTTTTAAAATCAGCTATTTACACAGTAACAACTGCATGGCCAAAGCGTATATTCATGCATTCCTTGTCAAATTGATTTTGTAAGAGACATTATGAGAGTTAAGATATTTCGTGGAAGTTTCGTGTTATTTTTATCGGCTTTGATATACGGTTTTGTTGGAATTACAGGGTTTTCTGGAAAGAGCGTGGACGAAAAATGGCTGATACCGGAAAAAATTGATCCTGCTTACCTTGATGTATCATCAAACTGGATAGATTCTGTTTTTCAAACCTTTAGTAGTGAGGAGAAAATAGCGCAACTCATCATGGTTGCTGCGTACTCAAATCGTGATGATTCGCATAAAGAGGAGCTTTCCAGGGTGATTAAAAAATACAACATTGGCGGGTTGATTTTTTTCCAGGGAGGACCTCACCGCCAGGCGGCACTCACAAATCATTTTCAATCGATCTCAAAAACTCCTCTGATGATAGCAATGGATGCGGAATGGGGGCCTTCCATGCGCTTGGATAGCACAATCAAGTATCCGAAACAGAT
The DNA here is from genome assembly GCA_964486145.1 of uncultured Bacteroidales bacterium. Classification (GTDB taxonomy): domain Bacteria; phylum Bacteroidota; class Bacteroidia; order Bacteroidales; family JAAAOM01; genus CAZAMT01. Next base: position 17,765 of record CAZAMT010000035.1, on the reverse strand, counting down.
GATGCTCGGAGCAATTCAGAGCAATCAGCTTATTTATCAAATGGGAGTTGATATTGCCCAACAACTGAAGCGGTTGGGTGTACATGTAAATTTTGCTCCTGTGGTTGACATCAATAATAATGCAGATAACCCGGTGATAAATACCCGGTCATTTGGGGAGGATAAGGTGAATGTTGCAAGAAAAGGTTTGGCATACATGATGGGCATGCAGGATAATTATGTTATTGCCACTGCCAAACATTTTCCGGGCCATGGCGATACAGATACTGATTCACATCATGCATTGCCGGTAATCAATCATCCAGGTGAACGCCTTGATTCACTTGAGTTATATCCGTTTCGACAACTTATAAGGGCCGGTCTTGGAAGCATGATGGTTGCCCATCTGAATATTCCGGCGCTCGATTCCACTCCCAATCTGGCATCTACCTTATCGAAACCAATTGTTACCGATTTGCTCCGAAATGAAATGGGTTTTAAAGGTTTAATATTTACGGATGCTTTGAATATGAAGGGAGTAAGTAACTATTTCAAGCCCGGTGAATTGGAGGTTAAGGCCCTGCAAGCGGGAAATGATGTACTTTTAATGCCCGAAAGCGTTCCAAAGGCAATTGAAGCAATAAAAGATGCAATCAAACTAGGTACCATACTTCAATCAGATATTGATGATAAATGTCGAAGGGTTCTGGCTGCAAAATACTGGGTTGGCCTCTCAAACCAACCTTTGGTTGATATGAATAACATTTATTTCGACCTGAACAAACCCGAATTTAAGCTGCATAAGCGAAAATTAATTGAAAATGCATTGACTGTTGCAAAAAACAAGGATCTGATTATTCCGTTTGAAAAGCTGGATACGTTGGATATCACTTCTGTAAGCATTGGAACTGCAAGTGCCAATAAATTTTCAAACACGCTGGAATTATACACGGACATTGATAAAAAAGCAATCTCCAAACGTGCCGGATCTGCTGTGGTTCAAAACCTTATCGAAAGCACACATGATAAAAATTTACTCATTGTAAGTATCCATAATACGGACATGCGTGCATCCCGTCAGTTTGGAATCACCGATGAAACCATACGCGCGATTGATAAGCTTGCGTTGGAAAAAAATGTGGTTCTTGTGCTTTTTGGAAACCCGTACATACTGGAAAAATTTAATCATCTCGATAAGCTCTCTGGTTTGCTTGTTGCATATGAAGATGGTGAGCTTGTTAAAGACCTTTCGGCTCAGTTATTGTTTGGCGGCATTCCGGCAACGGGTAAGCTGCCCGTATCTGTTGGTAAAAATTTTCCGGTGGGTACCATGGAAGAGACATTTGGCAGATCCCGCCTGAAATATTCAATACCCGAAGAGGTTCATATGGATCCTGAAAAACTCAAAAAGATTGATTCCATTGCACTTGATGCCATAAAAGCAAAAGCAACACCAGGCTGCCAGGTTCTTGTTGCTAAAGATGGAGTTGTCGTTTATAACAAATCATTCGGGCATCACACGTACTTAAAAAAAAAAGAAGTAACCAATACTGATATTTACGACATTGCATCGTTAACAAAAATATGTGCGAGCCTCCCACCGTTAATGAAACTTACCGAAACAAACAAAATATCACTTGATGATAAATTATCGAAATATCTGCCATCGCTTGATACATCAAATAAAGAAGACTTGATCATTGGCGATATCCTGACGCATCAGGCAGGTCTTGAACCGTGGATTCCCTTCTATTTATCAACCCTCGAAAGCCTCGATCCCGAAATTCAATTGTTTAATTCAAGATTAACCGATGATTACCCTTTCAAACTTGCTAAAAGATACTACATGACCAAACATTTAAAATATCTTGATGGAGCGTTTGAAGGATCTTTTTCCCTTGATTTTCCAATACAGGTGGCATCTTCAATGTATTTGAACAGGGCCTACAAAGACACAATCTATAACCGCATTATTAATTCCGAACAAGATAAACGAAAGGGTTATAAATATAGTGATTTGGGTTTTTATTTATTTTACCAGATGATAGAAAAATTGTACGAAAAACCTTTTTATAGTTTGCTTGCTGAAAAATATTATCAACCGCTCGGTGCCACAACCCTCGGATTTTTGCCACTGAACAGGTTTGAAAAGGAGAGGATCGTCCCAACGGAAAATGATATTCTTTTCCGAAGGCAGCTTATTCATGGCCATGTGCATGACCCGGGTGCAGCCATGTTGGGTGGGATAAGCGGACATGCCGGATTGTTTTCAAATGCAAATGATTTGGCCAAACTCATGCAAATGTACCTGCAAAAAGGTGTTTATGGTGGTGAAAAGTATTTTGATGATGAAACATTGGAATTATTTACATCACGTCCACATGGTGAAACAGGCAACCGGCGTGGGTATGGTTTTGATAAACCAAAGCTTGAAAATCACAAATATGGCCCCACGTGTGACGATATTTCCGATAAAAGCTATGGCCATACGGGTTTTACAGGCACCATGGCCTGGGCGGATCCTGAAATGAACGTGGTTTACATATTTCTTTCCAACCGAATTCATCCGGATGCAAATAACACCAAATTAATTGAAATGGATGTAAGAACCAACATTCAGCAAGTAATTTACGAGGCAATTATTAAATAAAATCTACACATTCGTATTTCTAATTCATCGGCTTGCAAGCAGGCAATATACGTCCATTCCATATTACCCGGTTTGTTTCAAAGATTATTTTATACTTTTGCATATTAAAAATAAAATTGCAATGCCATTAAACATACCAGATAATTTGCCAGCAGTAGAGCAACTTGAGAATGAGAACATCTTCGTTATGAAGGAAACAAGGGCGCTTCTACAGGATATCAGACCGTTGCAAATAGCCATATTAAATCTGATGCCTTTAAAAATAACTACAGAAACACACTTGTTACGATTGCTTTCAAATACACCGATTCAGGTAGAGATTGCTTTATTGAGCACCAAAAGCCATCAATCCAAGAATACACCAAAAGAACACCTTGAAACATTTTATAAAACCTATGATGAAATCAGGCACAGGCATTTTGACGGAATGATTATTACCGGTGCCCCCATTGAACATCTTAATTACGAGGAGGTTCACTACTGGGATGAGATGATGGAAATCATGGATTTTGCCTGGAAAAATGTAACATCAACATTGTACATATGCTGGGGAGCGCAGGCCGGTTTATATCATCATTACCGGATTCCAAAGTATCCCCTCCCTGAAAAAATGTTCGGAATATTCAAGCATTCCGTTCATGACCGTAAAATTCCTCTCGTACGGGGGTTTGATGATGAATTTTTTGCACCTCATTCAAGGCATACCGAAATTCAAAGGAAGGACATTGAAAAAATTCCGGATCTTCAAATCATTTCAGAATCAGAAGAGGCGGGAATTTATATGGTGGGAAGAAAAGATGGACGTCAGTTTTTTATTACCGGACATTCAGAATATGATCCTGTGACATTGAAGCAGGAATACATCAGAGATAAAGAAAAAGGAATGAATATTCAGGTGCCAAAAAATTATTTTCCCAACGATGATCCAAACCTGCCACCCAGGGTAAGTTGGAGAAGTCATGCCAACCTGCTGTATTCCAATTGGCTTAATTATTATGTCTACCAACAAACTCCTTTTGTATTGGATAACAACAACAGTTAGTTTTTACCATTTGCCTTTTTTTTGAATGGCATATTTGCTCAATTTTGAATAAAGCATGGAAATGCCTGATGATACCTTTATAGATATAGTTGAGCGGAACCTTTAGCTCGCGCCCATAGAGAACAATCGCTCAATTTGGGTATTATTCTTATAAATAACTATTTCCCAACGACATATGTTAAACAAATGTTAATCTGATTATATTTTGTCAACCCCGGATGATTTTTTCGACAAAACTGTTGATAGAAATCATATAATGAATAATCGGATGACCAGAAATGTTTTTTGCATATTATCAGTTATAGTAGCCATGTCAATTCAAAAAGGCTGGACACAAACTTGTTGCTCAGGAGGAGTTCCACTTACCGGAAATGTAGGATTACCCATGACTGAAGGAAGGGCGCTGCAGTTTAGTCTTGCATATGATTACAATGCATTAACGGATCTGATGTTCGAAAATTCCGAATTGGATGATGATTCCAGATTTCGTTCAACCAAATCGATTTTGCTACAAACAGGTTATGCATTTAACAAAAATCTTTCGATTAGCGCACTGTTTTCGTATGTTAATCAGTTTCGGAAAATAACACAGTTTAACACTGTAAACATCACAGAAACCTTTGGTCTGGGAGATGCAGTCATTTTGGGCAATTACCGTTTTCATAATCTCATTGGTAAAAATAATGAGCTGCAACTTTTTGTCGGTCCAAAACTACCCATAGGAGAAACCGATAAAACAAATGAGGACGGAAGGTTAATCATTGCTGATTTACAGCCTGGTACTGGTGCCTGGGATTTTTTATATGGTGGAGGTTATTTTCAGCAAATAGCATTCAGGCCTTCAGCAAGTTTCTATGCGCGTTTTATTCATCGGCTAACAGGAACCAATTTATCGTATCTTGGAAATCAGGATTACAAATTTGGAAATGAATTCCAGGCTTTTTCCGGATTTTCCGATCAGTTTGCAATTGGCAGGACAGTCATTGAAGTTTCACTGGGAATAAACTACAGGCATGCGAACAAAGACATTATCAACGGAAATGTACTTGCCAATACCGGAGGAGATTTTGTTTACGGTTTGGGATCGCTTGGGATTCATGTATTTAAGAATTTTACAATCAATGCAGGGATCCAGATACCAGTTTACAATAAACCTGTTGGCACACAACTGGTACCCAGTTATCGTTGGAACATCGGAATAATGCATACCATACCATTTAGTATTAGTAATAACTTAAAATTAAATATACCATGAGTAAATTAATAATGATATTATCATCGGCTTTTTTACTATTTGTAAATTGTGAGGATGATTCGTCCGTCATACATGAGGGTGGATCAAGTGGTGGAAACAATGATCAGAATGGCAACAACAAAACAGGTTGGTTAATACCTCAGGATGAAGTTTTTGATGGTGGACCTGGTAAAGACGGGATACCTGCTTTATCCAACCCCGAATTTGTATCAGCCGGGGACGCGGATTTCATGCGCCCGGATGAACTGGTGTTGGGAATGAAAGAAGGTAACGTGGTAAAGGCCTATCCACATCAAATTCTTGATTGGCATGAAATCATTAATGATAAGGCAGGTAGCAGGAAATTTGCTGTAACCTATTGTCCTCTTACAGGCACCGGTATGAGTTGGAACCGGGTGATTAACGATCTTGAAACCACTTTTGGCGTCTCTGGTCTGTTGTACAATACCAATTTAATTCCGTATGATAGAAAAACCGACAGTTACTGGTCACAAATTCGACTTGAAAGTGTTCATGGTGAACTGATAGGAGAAGATGCAGTTACCTACCCGCTCATTGAAACAACCTGGAAAACCTGGACGGAGATGTTTCCTGAAACGCAGGTTGTATCGCTGAACACAGGATTCAGCAGAAATTACGGCGTATATCCATACGGAAATTACAAATCGAGCAATAGTCTCATATTTCCTGTTAAACCAACGGATAACCGGTTGGACTTGAAGGAACGTGTGCATGGAATCATTTTAGAAGACGATGCATTTGTTTTCAGGTTTGGTTCTTTCTCAGATGACAAAACTTCCATCATTCATGAACGCTTTAAAGATGCATCAGTGGTTGTTATTGGAAATAAAAAGAAAAATTTTATTGTTTCCTTTATGAACAGTGATAACAAAACTTTTGAACCTTCCAGCAACGTGAACGGTGCCATTTTCAAAGATGCAAGTAATAATTATTATGACGTGTTTGGAGAAATTATCCAGGGACCATCAATGGGTGAAAGATTGAAGGCAACGACCTCATTCATGGGTTTCTGGTTCTCGTTTGGAGCATTTTATCCAGGTCCAAAAATATATGGGCTTGAAAAGTAGTTTCCAGGCAGGGGATGGGGATGAGGCTCCCCTGCATTTATCTCAGGGGGGTCTGGATAATCAGGTATTTACAGAAAATAATTATGCAGGAAATTTGTCCATGTTATTGCAAAACGAATCGTGCCTTTTCATAATAACCCGGTCCCTGAGGTAATAATTCCGACTCCCATAACACCAGTTCATTGACAGGCAGGTCAGGAACCATGAATGTTTCAGAATGAATATGGAAATTTATTCGTGTCTTCATTCGTGCCAGTGTAACGTGTGGAATTGGTTCTTTATAGTCCTTTTTTAATCCAAGAGCCTGATGTAATTGGTTGATTATTGCACTAAAGGCTTCGTTTTTCTTGAATTGTCCCCAAATCATTTTTGGCTGGCGCTTCGGAACGAACCTGAATAAATCAAAACTCAGTTGAAACCTGGAAGTGATTTGAACTATTTGATTCACTTTTTGATTGATTTCTTCAATAGAGTCTGCATTGGTATCGCCAATAAAGCAAGCAGTAACATGGAGATTGGTTTCTTTTGTCCAACGAATACCCTGAGTAGAGGGATGGTAATTCATAAAAGCCACAAACTGCTGATGAATCTCCGGTGAAAGTGGTATTCCTAAAAAAAGCCTCATGAGATATAGTTTTTTAGTTTTACAAAGCTATGCATTCCCGCATGCTATCAGGCTTTTTTAAAAATAAATGTTTGAGAATTTTCAACTTTCGTGATATTAATTCTTCTTTTTGAGGCTGTTGGATTTAATTTCGTTTACCATAATGTCGGCAATGTCCTCTTTAGCTGACACATGATAAAAATTTCCTTTTCCAACATATGCCATTTCCTTTAAATTACCTACCGCTTCATTATCAGAACCAAATCCGATGATCGACATCGCAATGCCATTGTTGGCATGGTGATGAATCAAGTTGGTGTAAACATCATTAGCCACGGTACTGCCATTAAATTTTCCATCTGTTGCAAGAATCACCTGGTTGTTTCCAGTAGTCATGAGATTTATTTCTGCAAGTTCAAAAGCCTTTTCCAGGCCTTTCACTCCATTGGTTATACCCTGCGGGTATAGACTGTCTATTACCTGGTTAATTCTTCTTGTTTCATTACCGGGAATAGAGGAAAGATGTACTTTCGGGTAGCTCGAATACGAAATAAGCGTAACCCTGTCAATGTCACGTAAAACATCAACCAGCTTTTGAATGGAGATTTTAAGTAGATTGAGTTTATTACTGTTTTTCATTGAAAGCGAAACATCAACCAATAATACAATGTTGTTTTCTGCATATTTCTCCCGCGATAGTTCTGATTCGTTGATCCTTGTTTCGGATAACGAAATGTCTGCAAGGATATTTTCTTTTTTTGGTTCATTTTGAGGCTCCATTTCGAAGAAAATATAAGGGACCGATTTTTCCAGAAACAATGAGTTTTCAAGTTTTTCATAACCGGGAGCCAAAATACTTACATCGTATAAACCTATTTTAAGTTCTTTTTCTTTCTTTCCTTCATCATTGACCTTGAATGAAACAGGAGTTTGCTTATTATGCATAAGCTTAACTTCAGCATCCGGAACCGGTTTTTTTGTAATTTTATCAATCACGTTTACCAAACGAATATTAAAATTATCCTTATCTGGAAAACAATCAAGAACGGAAATATTTTCTCCAGAAATACTGATTGTTTCATGGTTTTCAGAGGCGTTGGTTAAGACCGATAGCTCTTCATTGAATTTTCCTAAGGTGTTGCTATGGTAAGTAACCTGAATGATACCGGATTCACCCTGTTGGTAGTATTTTCTTTCAAAATGCACGTGAACCTTATGATTTTTTTGAACCATCAGGATTGCAAGTGGTTTTTTGCCGGTATTTTTAAATTCGAAAACAGCAGGTGGAAAATCCAAATTGGCAATTTTACCAAAATCATGATGTTGTTTTTGTAATGTAAATACCTGACCATGAGTTGCCAAATCACATAACAATAGCAACATACTTATAAGCAATGGTGTTTTTGGTGTCATATAAAAAAAGACTAATGATTAAACCATTTTATACCATACGAAAGATTTATGAGTTGGTATATAAAATTTGCTTTTTCGTTGTAAAAAAGCTTTGATTACCGATTTTTCAGACCAACAGGATTGATTTACTGGTTAATTTTTTGAAAGCCGCAAAAAAATGATATCGTTGTTTTTAAAGCAAAACAACATCAACGAACAAATAATGATTATTGATAGTCATATCATTTATCATTCTTGCATTGTTTATCGAATCAATACTTTACCTGTGTAGTTTATTTGACTGTTATGTAGCTGTATCACATACAAACCCGGTTCAAAACCACTTAAATCTACTTGAATGGTCTCTTGATTGTATTGAATGTCATCCCTGTACACGATTTTACCATCGGTGGAGGCAATAGTTACTGTTATGGGTCCGTGTAATTCAGGAAAGTTCGCCTGGGTACTGATAAATAATTCATCGGTTGCCGGATTCGGATAAATGCGGAAATTTTCAGCAACAGCGTTCGGTTCAATGCTGGTGCTAAACGGAGAATCTTTGAGGTTTATCGTAAATAATCCTTCTTCACCGCCTCCGCTTCCATCGGCTTGCACCCAGTATGTTTTTCCGGGTGTTACATTAATCTCTTCGATGGTTGCCGAGTAATCATCAGGGTTATAATCATCATTGGCTGCAATTACATCGTATAACAAGTCATTTCCTGAAATAATATCTTCAAACTGGTCTGCTTCATAAACAGCAATTTGATTATCAAAGCCTCGGGTTTCGATTCCTGCGACACCAGACCCGGGACCGGTAAATGTAAACCATATACTGTTTTCAACGATGTTTTCTCCCGTGCTATATTCATCGCACCAGGCTGTTTGCGAATTACAGTCGCCAAAGGGTGGAACTGGCTCATTGTTTTGTATACCTGCACATTTGTTTGAAAAAGGGCCATTTAATCCAAATTTTAGCTCATGTGCATTTTCAATAAAATCATTGAACGGATAAACAAACGAAAGATCAATCACCGTTGCATCAGCACACCAGCCATGTGATCCAATCAACACAATAAAAGCATTGAATGAACTGTCAATCTCATTGCTGCTTTTTCTTGATATAACCAGCCTTTCATTGTTCTTACTCAAATTAATATAGTTGGAAATACTGTCTGGAATGACACTCCACTGATAAAGTTCCGCGCCATGCGCGATAATTTCATAATTTGTGAAACTGTTATAGCAAATACGTCTTTCCGAAGAAATCAGGTAACCAATATTTATTTGCTCATTTACGGAGATAAAGTTTTTAAATGTTTGGGTATTCTTGCCAAACTCGTTGGTTACGGTTAAAGTAATAGTGTATTCACCGGATGTGTTGAATGATATAACCGGATTTTGTGAACTGGCATTGGTCCCGTTCACAAAATAAGCAGAATTTGAACTTATTTCCCATTCCCAGGAATCAGGGTCAAAGGCTGATTTATCGGTGAATCGCACCGGGGCTGCAAAACATGCATTTTTAAGGTTTGATGAGAAATGCGCATCCGGAATTACTCCATTGGGTGTGTATCCATCAAGTTCGGTGACACCAGTGTCATCCGGATCGAGCCAGAATTTTAGTGCCCTTGTCGTAAACAGGTCATCCCACGATTTTGATAGTTTTCCGTAATAATCAACGCCGTTGCTTCCTCCGTGCAACTGCCCCATTATTTTGTTGTCTTGGTTGAATAAAGGAGAACCTGATGAACCGCCCTGGGTAGATCCTACATCAAAACTTACTTCCCAGTGCGAATCAGGAGGCGAAACCTCATCCTCAGGCCATGTTATCTGTATAGGATATGAACGAGCAGAATCCAGCTCTATAGCAATTTCTTTTACCTGCCCGGATGGATGGTGTATGGAATATGAATTGCCTGGTGCCTCATCAATGATACTCCAACCGGCATAATACGGTTGATAACTGGCATCAGGTGTTTCGCTCAATTCCAGCAATGTAAAATCACTTGCATTTCGCGTTGCACGCAAACTGGCCCCCGAAATGGTTTTATTCAGGGCAGCTATGGTATTTTCGCCACATTGTTCCCTTTCATAATTAAAATATGTAACCATGGTTTGAGCTACCGTATCTGATGAAATGCAATGGTTTGCAGTTAAAAAGTATGGTATACCATTAAATTTGGTGTTGTTTATGAGGGCTCCCGTGCATAAAACATTGGAGGTTCCTTCTTTAAATGTCATTCGGCATATGGAATGTTTTTCCAGTTGATATTCATCGCCAACGGGGCAATTCACATCTACATCTGAAGTAAATTGCAGGTTACTGCTTCCATTTAAAAAGCCAATAACGTCTCTGTATGCTTTTCCGATGCTTCCAATAATAACCTTTCCTTGAAATGCAACATCATCGGGTTCGTAATATTCAACTGTGCAATTATTTGATGGAAAATCAGCGACAGCCAATTGTTCGTAGGGTTTATTATTCAGACTGGTGAATGCCCCGTAAATGAGGTCCTTCTCTGAGTTGTAAATATATAATTCAGCACCTGCCGGAATCTTAAAATTACGAAATAAAAGGTTTATCGATTTGGCATTTTCAGATGCAATATGATACCTGTAAATTTTACCTGAAGCCAAGTTGGTAACATGACCATTTTTTTTGAGGTCAATATTTACATTTTCATGAATAGCGTATCTCAAAGGTGTTGGGAAAGCTTCATCTTCCTGCAGAAGCTTTTCAATATTCATTTTTTTGAGTTTTACCTCAGGCACCACAATATTGGATTTAAGGGTTGCAACATTAAAACTTGGAGGGATACCGGGTTTTTGTATCTGGCCTCTAACTGATATCTGAAGCATCAGCAACAATGCCATGTTTGTAACAAGAAAAATTTTGAGTTTCATCATCTCATCAAGCTATTGGTCAACATATTTATGAAGTACTAAAATAAGTCAATTATGTTCAATCCACAATTTTTCTGAATGAAAATAATGTCCTGACAAAAATTGAATCACATAAAAACCACTTTCCAGGGTGCCCACGTCAATTTCGATATTGTCATGAACAATTGGAAAGGACTTTCTAAACACAGTTTTGCCATCCATAGAGGATATGGTTATGTTGATGTTACCATGTAAACCGGCAAAAGCATTATCAATGCTGATAAATATTTTATCCAAAGCGGGATTGGGATATACGATGGGATCGTCTGCAATCAAAAAATTGTTGTTATAGGATGCAACTGCTGTATCAATGAAATCGATTGTAAACAATCCTTCTTCACCACGATAACCGTCAACCTGAAGCCAATATGTTTTTTCGGGAACTACTTCTGCCTTTACAATGGTTGCTGAGTTATCTTCATCAACATAATCGTCATTTGCAGCTACTATCCTGTAATTTTTAAGATTTCCTGATATGATGTCTTGCGCATTTGCAGCTTCATAAATTGCAATTTGGTTATCAAAGCCATCGGTTTCAATGGTAACCATACCGGAAGTTGGACCCTCAAAAGTAAACCAGGTTGTGTTTTCAATAATTCTGGTGCCATCCCTGTAATCATCGCACCATGAAAACTGCGATTTGCAAAAGCCCACCGGTGGATAGGGCTCATTTTCCTGAATGCTTGCACATTCATTTGAGAATGGGCCATTTAAACCGGGAGTAATGTGATATGCATTATCAATGAAATCATTGAATGGATAGAGAATATTCAGCCCAATGAATATCGAATCACTGCAGTTTCCATGCTTGCCAATGAGTAGCAGATTTGTCTGTAATGAACTATCAACGGACACACCCTCTCTGAAATCAATGGTTGCAACCTTGTCATCAACGAAAATATCAAGAATATCCATGGAAAGGTCTGAACTTAATTTCCACTGATATTTTTCAGCACCGGAAGCCTGTACCCTGTAATCAGTGAAACTGCTAAAGCAAATGTTTTGTGTTGGCGACAAAATATAGGAAACCTGGATTTTATCATTGCTGGAAATAAAACTCTCAAAAGTTTGTTCATTTTCACCGTATTCATTTTTCACCAGTAATGAGATATCATACATTCCGGCTTCGTCAAAGGTAACAACAGGATGCTGCGAACTGGACGTTGTGCTATCCATAAAAGTGACACTTTCAGGGCTAAATGACCATTTCCATGAATTGGGTTGAAATGCACTTTTATCCGTTAATTGAACCGGTGCAGCTATGCAAACATCCTGCAAATTTGCTGAGAAATGGGCATCCGGGGAGGTGCCGTCAGGTATATATCCAACCATTTCTTTTACCCCCGTATCATTTGGATCCAGCCAAAATTTTAATGCTTCATCGCTTGAACTTCCTTCCCATGAACTTGATATTTTGCCAAAATAGTCGACTCCCTTCTCACCACCATGAAGCTGACCAATAATTTTATTCTTCTCATTAAATAAGGGAGAACCAGAAGACCCGGTTTCGGTGCGTCCGATATCGAAAACGACCTGCCAGTGCGAATTTGCAGGAGAAATGCGTTGATTTGGAATTAAATCTTCACCTTCCCAGTTAATCTGGAATGGATTCGAGATGGCTGAATCAAGTTCAATGGATATTTTTTTGCCTTCACCTGAAGGATGATGAATGCAATAGGATTTTTGGGGAGCTGTATCTGCAAGGCTCCAACCTGCGTAATATGCTTTATAGCCCGGGTTTGGTATTTCAGACAATTTTAGTAACGTGAAATCGCTAACACTTCTTGTAGCTAATAGTTCAGCACCGGAAATGGTTTTGTTTGGTGCAACAATTGAATCCAGCCCACACTGATAGTTTTCCCAACCGAAATACGCTACAACGCTTTGAGCAACTGTATCTTTTGAAATGCAGTGGTTGGCAGTAAGAAAGTAAGGTATTCCGTTTGATTCTGCATTGTTAAGCATGGCTCCTGAACACAAATAGCTTGATAATCCGTCTCTGAATGTAATTCTGCATACAGAATGTTTTTCAAGTTGCATGTCATTGCCTTCCGGACAATTGATATCCACTGATCCCGGTTCTTCGTTACCGCTTTTGAAATTTAATGTTGACATGATATCACGATAGGCTTTTCCAATGCTACCAACAACCAATTCTCCTTGAAATTCTGTCTCGTATGGTTCAAAATATTCAATGATGCATTCATTTGATGGAAAATCCGCAACCATAAGCCCTTCAAACGATTGGTTATTGAGATTGGTAAAAGCGCCGAAAATTGTTTTTTTGTCTTTATCATAAATGTAAACTTCGGCATCTTTTGGTAGCAAAAACCGCTTAAAATAAACCTGTAACGAATGAACATTTGCCGCAAATATTTGGTACCGCCAGATACGGCCATTCGGTAGTTCTGTCATAAAACCTGATTTCCTGACATCCACTTGAACTTTTTCATGAATTGCATAACGTAAAGGTGATGGAAAGAACTTGTCCTCTTCAACAAGCTTGTCAGTGTTGAGTTTTGTAAGTTCAATTCCCGGCAAAGCAACATTGGATTTTAAGGTTGCAGAGACAAAACTTGGGGGAAGGCCTGGTTTTTGCATCTGAGCATTGATATGATGCGACAAAAGCAAAAAAATGCCTAAAAATATTTGTGTCAGGAGTTTATATTTCATTTACAAGGATACGTTAAAACATATCGGTTTATTGGTAACCTTAATATTATATATTTTACTAAAATAAGGTTAATTTTGTGATCTAACAGTTGAAACATAATTTAAGTTAAATAATGAACGCTATTAATAAGTTTTTAGAAAACCTGTTTGGTAATAAATCTGAAAAAGACATTAGCAATATAATGCCCCTGGTTCGTCAGATCAAAGATAATTATGAAAAAATCAAGGATATTAGCAATGATGAACTGCGAAAAAGGGCTGATGATGTAAAAAAACAGATTCATTCTTCAGTTCAGGAGGAAAAAGATGAAGTAGAACAATTGAAATTCCAGGTAGAGAATGAAAATATGGATGTTGAAGAATCTGAAAAAATTTACCGGGAAATTGACAGGCTTGAAAAGGAAATTGATGATAATTATGAGGAAATACTGAATGAAGTTCTCCCGGATGCATTTGCCATCATGAAGGATACGGCGAGAAGGTTTAAAGAAAATGACACCATTGAAGTTACTGCCAACGATTTTGATCGCGAGCTTGCCTCTTATAAAGATAATGTCATGATTAAAGGAGATACCGCAGTCTATAAAAACAAATGGCTTGCCGGTGGCAATGAAATAACGTGGGACATGATTCATTATGATGTACAGCTAATTGGAGGCGTTGTACTTCACCAGGGGAAAATTGCAGAGATGGCCACTGGTGAAGGTAAAACGGTTGCTGCTACACTTCCTGTCTTTTTAAATGCCATGACCGGAAATGGGGTTCATATCGTAACGGTAAACGATTACCTTGCAAAACGTGATGCCGAATGGATGGGCCCGATGTTTGAATTTCACGGCCTTAAAGTAGATTGCATTGACAAACATCAACCCAATTCCGAAGAAAGACGCAAAGCATACAACGCTGATATAACCTACGGTACGAACAATGAATTTGGTTTTGATTATCTGCGTGATAATATGGCCATAAGCCCGCATGACCTTGTACAAAGAAAACATAATTATACCATTGTTGACGAGGTTGACTCCGTGCTCGTTGATGATGCCCGAACACCTCTGATTATCAGCGGACCTGTGGCAAAAGGAGATGACCAGCAATTCAATGAGCTCAAACCAAAAATTGAAAGGCTGGCCGAAGCACAAAAGAAACTGGTAACCCGGATAATGGCCGATGCAAGGAAAAAACTGCAGGAAGGAGATACTGAAAAAGCGGGGTTCTTTTTATTACAGGCATTTAAAGGGCTGCCAAAAAATAAGGCCCTGATTAAGCTGCTCAGTGAGCAGGGAAACAGAACATTGATGCATAAAACAGAAAACTTTTACATGCAGGAAAACAGCAAAAACATGTATAAAGTAACCGATGAACTGTTTTTTGTCATTGATGAAAAACTCAATTCCATTGAACTAACTGAGAAAGGAATTGACCTTATAACCTCTTCTTCTGAAGACAGTGACTTTTTTATACTGCCGGATATCGGCAGTAAAGTTGCTGATATTGAGAAATCGAATGCTCCTGACAAGGAAAAACTCGAAAAGAAAGATCAATTGTTGCAGGATTATGCGGTAAAATCGGAAAGGGTGCATACTGTAAATCAGTTGTTGAAGGCCTACACACTTTTTGAGAAAGACGTGGAATATGTGGTTGTTGATAACAAAGTTAAAATTGTAGATGAACAAACCGGGCGAATCATGGAAGGACGCCGGTATTCCGATGGTCTGCACCAGGCAATAGAAGCAAAGGAGCGGGTAAAGGTTGAAGCAGCAACCCAGACTTTTGCTACCGTCACGCTTCAAAATTATTTCCGGATGTATCACAAACTTGCAGGTATGACCGGAACAGCAGAAACAGAAGCCGGTGAATTCTGGGACATATATAAACTTGACGTAGTTGTAATACCAACCAACAAGCCTATCATCCGTGATGATCGCCAGGATCTTGTTTACAAAACGAAACGAGAAAAATACAACAACGTCATTGATGAGATAGTTGCTCTTGTTAATAAGAAACGTCCGGTTCTTGTTGGCACCACATCGGTGGAAATTTCGGAATTGCTCAGCCGGATGCTTAAAATGAAAGCAATAAAGCACAATGTACTCAATGCAAAACTGCATCAACGGGAGGCCGATATTGTTGCTGAAGCAGGAAAGGCAGGTACAGTAACCATAGCAACCAATATGGCAGGAAGGGGAACTGATATAAAACTAACCCCCGAAGTTCGGGAAGCAGGAGGTTTGGCCATTGTTGGTACCGAACGTCATGAATCCCGCAGGGTTGACCGCCAGTTGCGCGGCCGTGCCGGTCGACAGGGTGACCCGGGCTCATCTCAGTTTTATGTATCCCTTGAAGATGACCTGATGCGTTTATTTGGATCGGAACGCATCTCCGGATTAATGGACCGCATGGGTCTCAAAGAAGGAGAAGTAATCCAGCATTCAATGATTACAAAATCCATCGAACGGGCACAGAAAAAAGTAGAGGAAAACAATTTTGGTATCCGGAAAAGACTGCTGGAATACGACGATGTAATGAATTCACAACGTGAAGTGATTTACAAAAAACGTCGGCATGCCTTGTTCGGTGAACGCCTGTCCCTCGACATAGCCAATACCCTCTATGATGTCTGCGAAAGCCTGGTGCAGGAGTATTACGGAACTCCGTTCAGCGATTTTCGGTTTGAGACCCTGAGAATTCTTTCCGTTGAACCGCCGGTAACCGAAGATGAATTCTTGAAAATTGCTGAAGAAGAGATTACCGAAAAGCTGTATGAAGTTGCTATTGAAACATATAACCGGAAAAAAGATATCATCGCACGTCAGGCAATGCCGGTAATCAAAGATGTTTATGAACATCAGGGAAAAGTTTATGAAAACATCGTGGTTCCAATTACCGATGGAAAACGTACCTACAATATCTTAACCAACCTTGAAAAGGCATACAACACGGAATGTGGCGATTTAGTGAAATCTTATGAGAAAACCATCATGCTGGCTACCATTGATGAGTCATGGAAAGACCACCTTCGTGAACTTGATGATTTGAGGCAATCTGTGCAAAATGCAACATACGAACAGAAAGATCCATTACTGATTTACAAGTTTGAATCTTTTGAACTGTTTAAAGCAATGGTTGACCGGATTAATAAACAGGTGGTAAGTATTCTGTTACGTGGACAAATTCCTGTGAAAGATCCCAAAGCGGTACAGCAGGCAAAAGCTCCCCGCGGACTTGACATGAGCAAATACGAAGCCAACAAAGATGAAATAGGATCAACAGGTGTTGGTGGAAATGGACAGCAACAGCCTCAGGATCAGAGGCGACAGGAAAAAGTGCAGCCGGTAAGGGTTGAAAAAAAGGTCGGCAGGAACGAACCCTGTCCTTGTGGTAGCGGAAAAAAATACAAAAACTGTCATGGTAAGGTAGGAGCCAAGGCGTAAACTTTTTTTACATGAATCGGTTAGGTTTGTTACGTTTACAATTTATCTGTAACATAATTAACCAACTATTATGTGAATGTGCTTCAGTTTATCGCCGTATTTTTTAAACAGCACTAACGATTCCGCCGGATTTTCATACCCGAGCAGCGCGTGCCCGTAATCGATGATGGCGCCGCTGTTTGGTTCATCGATTTCATTCAGAATAAGAATGGTATTTCCCGCGGTATTCAGGTAACTGTGGGTGCGCGGCTCCTTCATTTTGTATTCAACAAACACTCCGATATCGCTGCGATGGCGGCAGGCTTCCTTTATTCCTTCGGCAAACCAGGTGCGCTCCTGCATATAATCGGCCTGAAAGATGTAATCCCAACCGTCCTGCCCCGGCCAGATGGTTGCCGACGGGCAATTCAATTCAGCCGCCAGATCCATAACGCGTTTGGTATCGTCGATTGCTTTTTGCCGCACCCCTTTGTTTACTGACGAGAAAGATCCCTGCCGGTAAATTTCCTGCGTAAAATGATCGACGGCAATGGAAACCACCTTTAGTCCGGTGTCATCGACACATTTTTTTACCACATCCCACTTTTCGAGCAAATCAGGAGTGGCTACAATGTCCACACTTGACAATAATTCAATGCCACCCGCTTAAACAATTCCTCAATGCTAAACGGTTTGGCATACGACGGACAGTAACGGTCGAAA
>CAZAMT010000034.1:3295-22104 GCA_964486145.1 uncultured Bacteroidales bacterium | reverse complement strand
ATATATTTTTAAAAAATAATGAGGCTAAAAATAATTCAGATGCGCAGGTTTTTCATAGTATTCGTCATTTTCATTTTTCCGTATTTTATTCAGGCCCAGGGAACCTGGGCTATTGCAATTCACGGCGGTGCAGGTAGCATTCATCCCGAACGAATGCCCGATAGTCTGGTTGCTGATTATAAAAAAGTGTTGACAGAGGCTCTTGACGAAGGAATATCCATTCTTTCAAGTGGAGGATTGGGTCTGGATGCAGTTGAACGGGTGATTCGTATCCTGGAGGATTCACCGCTTTTCAATGCGGGTAAAGGCGCTGTTTTCACGGCCAAAGGCAAAAACGAACTGGATGCTTCCATAATGGATGGAAAAACACTCAACGCGGGTGCTGTTGCAGGGGTTACAACCGTAAAAAATCCGATTACCGCGGCACGACATGTTATGAACAGTTCAGAGCATGTGATGCTTGCAGGTCAAGGAGCCGAGGAGTTTGCAAAAGCCCGGGGGATTGATTTGGTGGACCCTTCGTATTTTTATACCGAACATCGGTGGAAGGCATTGCAAAGGATTATGAACAATGAAAAAAATGGTACCGTGGGTTGCGTAGTACTCGATATGCAAGGCAATTTGGCCGCTGGTACATCCACTGGTGGGATGACTAACAAAATGTTTGGAAGAATTGGTGACTCACCGGTGATTGGTGCAGGAACATATGCTAATAATGCTACCTGTGCGGTTTCCTGTACAGGGCATGGTGAATATTTTATCAGATATGCTGTGGCATTCGATATCTCGGCGCGGATGGAGTATCTCAATGAACCATTATCAAAAGCTACTGATGCTTTGGTTCATCAAAAACTGAAGAAAGCCGGTGGATCCGGTGGTGTTATTGCCGTTGACCGACAGGGAAATATTGCAACAGTGTTCAATACTACCGGAATGTTCCGGGCCTGGGCCACTTCTTCAACAGGGAAAAACGTTGCTATTGGCAAATGAGCTGGCGTTTTCCATTAAAATTTATTGTAGCCCTGGTCCTGCTTGTTGAAACTCTTTACATGTCTTTCGGTTTTTGATTCGTACATATCTTCAACATCAATCATGATGGCTGTTTCTTCAACTTCGCCAAAATGATCATTTAAAACGGTTCCGAAACTTCGCAAAGAGGGCGATAAATTGATGTATGAATTGATAAGCGGAGGGATCACTTCACCCAAGTTCCGTACTTGTTGGGATACGATTTTATAATCTTCCTGGAAACTACCGCCTGTTAAAATGGCATCCATCTTTGCTTTATCTACATTCAAAGGTAAAGGCTTCAGCGGAATCAACAGATCATCTGTATCGCCAAAATATTTCTTTATAAAATACAACAGTATATCGCGGGCTTCCACGTTGTACGAAGGATACATGGTCACCTTTCCAAAAAAATATCTCGCAGTAGGCACATTGGCCCAAATTGCCCCCAGTCCGTCCCACAAATTGTCGAGTGTATATAACTTCTTGCTGACACCTTTTGATGATTGATGCGTTGGTATTACAAAGGATCTGCCCAATTCAATGATGTATGGAAGGTATTCATTCACGAATTTCTCAGAAAACTGGAATAATCTTCCGGTGGCAATTTTCATCTGACCATTTTCATCTGTCTCCGCTTTGGCGCAATTAAAAAAGCGGTATCCTCCAAGGATAGATTTCGATTCAGGATCCCACACAATAAGCTGTTTGTAAGGGTTTTCCTGTGTGTCATATGAATCAATATCGCAATCTTTTCCGGTACCTCCTCCTGCTGCTCTAAACGTAATCTCCCTTAAACGACCAATTTCATTCATCACATTTGGTGAATCATGATAGGTAACGATATATAACTCGTTATCACCATAATTGCTTTTACGTAATAACTTATCAGGAGTAAGCTCTTTCTCAAGCAGGACAGGGTCTGCAGGGTCAATAATTTCGTTCATTTCTATCAGATTGAGTCGCCAAATATATTAATTAATTTGTAAATTAAGTATTTTTCGGTCTGGCCGGATTTCTGAGTTGACTATTAAACATTTAACAAGTAAATTCAGGGATTTGTTTGTTTAAATTTTTTCATTATTTAACGTATATGCTTTTTGCTTAACAATATACGCCCATTCTGAAGGCGTTTTTGATTTGTCAAAGGTGGTATATGGAATGGGTTCACCAAATTTTACCCGTATATGTTTGTTCCGGTGTTTATAGGTTTCATCGACCAGATAAAGCATTTCAATATTTGATTTAATACCTAAAAATTTGCGCAGATTCGCAAGATTGTAGAAAAAATTCGTATTTCTTCCGCTTATATGCACGGGAATTACATCCCTTTTATGTTTTTTTGCCTTAACAATGAAATTTTTTTTCCATTCCAGGTCAACAATCCTGCCTTTTATTTTTCTGGAAACAAGACCTGCCGGGAAAGTCAAAATTTGTATATCGGAAGCATAGGCATCCTCAATTTGGCGTGCCGCTTCAATTCCCTGTTTCCCGTGTTTGTTGATCGGCAAAAATACAGGTTGCAGGTTTTCAATGTTCATAAGGATATCGTTTACCAAAAACTTAACGTTTGAAAAATGTTTGCTTACCTCGCTGAGCAAAATCAGGCCATCAAAACCACCGAGTGAGTGGTTGGATGCAAAAACAAAGCGACCTGTATCCGGAATATTATTTGCACCTGTAACCTCAATGCTTACATTAAACTCTTCAATCGCTGCCCGGGCAAAATCAATGCCCTTCTTGTGACCATGTTTATCCAAAAACCAGTTGATGTAATCCTGATGTATAATGTGCCTGAGATAACTATAAACAAATCCCGGGATTAATCTTGCCAGACCGGGATTCTTTTTATAAAATAATTCTTTTACATCAATGTGCTGTGTCATTTATTCTGTCAATGATTTGTATTTCGCGAGTTCAAAATTATAAAAAATTATACTTCCTTGATTGCAGGGTACAATCCCCATTTGTTTTGATGATTCAGAATTTCACCAGAGGAATGTGTTTTCGTTCCACTTTTCTCCACTTTTCAGATTTCTCAAGCATATTTGCATAATAATTTGAAAACCAATAATATACCGACTAAATCAACATGTGTTTTAAATTTGTTTAACCATTTTCATCATGCTTCGTACAAAAGTTATCAACAAAGTGGGAAAAAATGGGTTAAAGTGGTTGAAAGTGGCGATATTTGTTGTAATTTTACATAACTATTGACTTTTTAACATGGCAAATTTCATTGGTGACCATAGTTGTAAGCTTGATGCAAAAGGCAGGTTGTTAATGCCTTCTGCAGTTAAAAAGCAAATGGATCCGGGCGAAGATGAAAAATTTGTCGTGAAGAAGGATATTTATGAAAAATGCCTGGTTTTATTTCCAATGAAAGAATGGGAAAACCAGAACCGAATCATTCGGGAAAGAACGAATCCTTACAATAAGGAACATAACCGTTTTTTGAGAGAATTCTTTAAGGGAACAGCGGAGGTATCCCTCGATGGGAATAACCGACTGCTCATCCCGAAACGTTTGCTTGAATTGATTCATGCAGATCGAGAACTTGTGTTGGCGGGTCAGGATGAAAAGATAGAGATCTGGCCTAAAGAAGAATATGATAGAATAGGTGAGGATAGCAAGGCTCATGCCGATTTGGCCGAAAAAATTCTTGGTGGAGATAATCAAAATGGTGAATAAATGCCCTATCACAAGCCAGTTTTACTTAAGCAAAGTATTGACGGGTTAAAAATCAATCCCGATGGTATTTACGTGGACCTTACGTTTGGCGGAGGCGGACATGCCAGGGCCATACTCGATAGCCTGGAAAATGGAAAACTTATTGCTTTTGACCAGGATGAAGATGCTGTAAAGAATCGTATTGATGACAGTAGGTTTGTTTTTATTAATCACAATTTCAGGTTTTTAAAGCACTTTTTGGTTTATTATAATATTGAGAAGGTGGACGGAATTCTTGGTGATTTAGGGGTTTCATCACATCAGTTTGATTCTCCTGACAGAGGCTTTTCATTCCGGTGGGAGCAAAGCCATTTAGATATGCGGATGAACCGTAACGTTGATTTTACAGCAAGGGATATTATAAATTCTTACAATGAAAAGCAGCTTGAAGATGTTTTACATCAATACGGCGAGATTGATAATGCCCGCAGGATTGCTGAAAGGGTTGTAAAAAGAAGGGAAGCAAAAACAATTGAATCCATGGATGATTTAACCGGAATTTTAAGTGATCAGGCACCAAGAAACCGCGAAAACAAATTCATGGCAAAAATTTTCCAGGCATTGCGAATTGAAGTAAACAAAGAAATGGAAAGCCTGAAGCACGTGTTAAATCAATCGGTGAATGTGCTTGCCAAAGGAGGGCGGCTGGTAATCATCAGTTATCATTCACTCGAAGACAGAATGGTTAAAAATTTTATTAAATCAGGAAATTTTGCAGGAAACATACAAAAAGATTTTTTTGGAAACGCAAAAACACCCTTGAAACAGGTTAACAGAAAACCCATCGTTCCTGATCCGGAGGAAATTGAAAATAACAACCGTGCCCGAAGTGCAAAACTCAGAATCGCAGAAAAGTTATGATACTAAGTGATGAAAAACATGTAGAGTTTATTGATGAAAAACCAAAAGTCAAAGAACAGCCAAGAAGAGGCTTACTAAAAGACTTTTTAGATGGAACGTTGCTGACGAGAGAAAACGTGGTTCGGCAACTGCCGTTTGTTTTGTTTCTGACATTTCTGGCGGTCATTTACATTGGTAACAGGTATCACGCTGAGAAAGTAATACGAAGGACACTTGCCTTGCAAAGCGATCTGAAAGAGCTTCGTTCCGAAGAAATCACCAAAGCATCTGCTCTCATGTATCTCAGCAAACAAAGTGAAGTTGCCCGGATGGTGGATAATAAAGGTTTGGAGTTAAAAGAATCAACACAGCCACCCAAAAAAATTAAAGCAAGCAGGAAAGAACTTGAGGAATGAGCCTTAAAAAAGACATATTATGGCGCGTAGCCCTTATTTACATCATGATGCTCATGTTTGGATTTGCCATTATAGGCCGGATATTTTACTTGCAGTGGTTTGAAAATGACAAATGGAAACAAAAAGCAAATGTAGTGGATGTGCATAGCATTGAACCCAACAGAGGTAATATTTATGCAACAGATGGCCGATTACTTGCCAGTAGTGTTCCATACTATGAGATACGAATGGATACCCGAAGCCAGGCACTTACAAACGAGGCTTTTAACCGTGGCATTGATTCTCTGGCCTGGCATTTATCCAATCTGTTCAGAGACAGGAGTAAAACAGCATATAAACGTGATATTATCAATGCCCGAAACAATGGCAAACGATATTATTTGATAAAAAGACATGTTACCTACACCGAATTGCAGAAAATAAGAGAATTTCCGATTTTTCGTCTCGGCAGATACAAAGGAGGCTTCATTTACAATCAGATGAACCAGCGTTTTCAGCCACATGTGAGCCTGGCTTCCCGAACCATTGGTTATACGACCCGGAGTGAGCGTGGAAATGTGGTTGGCCTGGAGGGGGCTTACGATTATCATTTAAGAGGCGAAGAAGGTAAAAGACTCATGCAGAAAGTTGCCGGTGGCTTGTGGATGCCTGTAAATGATGCCAATGACATTGAGCCAAAAAATGGTCGTGATATTGTAACGACCATTGACGTGAACTTACAGGATGTGGCACATTCAGCCTTACTCCGACAATTACTGAAACATGAAGCACACCATGGAACAGCAGTGCTGATGGAAGTGAAAACCGGAGATGTAAAGGCCATCGTTAATCTTCAGCGAAATGAAAACGGCCGGTATAAAGAAATTTATAATTATGCCATTGGGGAAAGTGCTGAACCAGGTTCTACCTTTAAATTGCCGGCATTACTTGCAGCCATCGAAGATGGTTATATTGACCTTGATGATTCCATTGATACAGAACATGGTGTTGTTAGATTTTACGATCAAACCATTCGCGACAATAAACCGGGTGGATACGGTAAACTTACAGTACAGGAGGTTTTCGAGCATTCTTCAAATGTGGGCATGGCAAAAATAATAACCAGTTGCTACAAGAACAAGGAACATGCCTTTATCGACCGGCTGTACAGCATGCGGTTAAATCAGAAACTGGGAGTGGAAATTAAGGGAGAGGGTACACCGGAAATAAAATATCCGGGAGATAAACTATGGTCTGGTGTATCACTCGCCATGATGTCGCACGGATATGAATTGAGAATGACCCCGTTGCAAATACTTACTTTTTACAACGCCATTGCCAATGACGGTAAGATGGTGAAACCGAGGTTTGTGAAAGAATTACGTTATCACGATGAAGTTGAGAAAGAAATTGATGTGGATGTTTTACACTCGTCCATTCTTTCGGCTTCTACCATTAAAAAAGCAAAAAAAATACTGGAGGGAGTTGTTGAAAGAGGTACAGCAGAAAATCTCAAGAACAGCAACTTCAGCATCGCTGGCAAAACCGGAACAGCGCAGATAGCCAATGAAAAATATGGATATGAAATTGATTCGAAAGTCAGCTACCTGGCATCATTTGTAGGCTATTTTCCTGCTGATAATCCGAAATATTCGTGCATTGTAGTTGTGAATTCACCCTCAAAAAATGTGTATTATGGTAATTTGGTTGCAGGTCCTGTTTTTCAGGAAATTGCCAATAAAGTTTTTGCAAGCAGTTTTGACATGCACAATGCCATTGTGGAAGTGAGGGACGAGGTGGAAGATCCACCCTATTCCAAGTGCGGATATAAGCATGAGTTGGATTATGTTTTCTCCCGTTTGGGCTGCGCTGTGGTTGATGAGAATGTAAATTCAGATTGGGTGTTGACCAAAAAGATGGAAGATAAAATTGTTTACAGAAATGAGAATATTAATCACAAGATGGTACCCAATGTAAAAGAAATGGGAGCCAAGGATGCGCTTTACTTACTGGAAAGTGCCGGACTCCGGGTTGTGATAAAAGGCAGAGGTAAAGTTGTGGACCAATCGTTGCTCCCAGGAACACCTGTTAAAAAAGGAGACCGCATCATTTTGGAAATGAGTTTTATTTAGTTGGAATGAAGATTTTAAATGACATATTGAAAGGAATTGAATTAATTACTGTGCAGGGTTCAACGGATATTCCGGTACAGCATATTGCGTTCGATTCACGCTTCGTAGAAAAAAACGGAATGTTTGTAGCCGTTCCCGGCACCCGGGTTGATGGCCATGAATACATTGATGTTTCTCTTGAAAAAGGTGCAAATGTTATTGTATGCGAAAACTTACCAGAAAATTTACATGATAATATTACCTATGTTGCAGTACCCGATTCAGCAAAAGCATTAAGCCTCCTCGCTGCCGCTTTTTATGATCATCCATCGTCTAAATTGCAATTGATTGGAATCACGGGGACCAACGGAAAAACAACCATCGCTACGTTGCTTTATAAATTATCAATGGCCTTGGGATATAAAACCGGGCTTTTATCAACCGTTGCCGTTTATATTGGAGTTAAAGATCAACCTGCAACGCACACAACACCGGATTCGCTGCGGATAAACAAACTGCTGGCCGAAATGGTAAATGAAGGGATTCAATATTGTTTCATGGAAGTTAGTTCACATGCAGTTGACCAAAAACGGGTGAGTGGATTGCATTTTAAAGGTGGCGCCTTTACCAATTTATCGCATGATCACCTTGATTACCATGAAACTTTTGATGCATACCTGAAGGCAAAAAAGCAGTTTTTTGACGAATTATCAACAGATGCCTTTGCCATATCAAATATAGACGACAGGAATGGTGCTGTTATGCTACAGAATACCAAAGCACCGCGAAAGTATTGCAGCCTCCGGAAATTAGCCGATTTCAAGGGCCGGATTATTGAAAGTCATTTTGATGGTACCTTGCTTAGCATTGACGGTGTTGAATTTTGGAGCAGGTTGATTGGCGAATTCAATGCCTATAACATGCTTATCATTTATGCTGTGGCTTTTATGCTTGGTTGGGATAAAATTGAGGTCTTAAAGCATATCAGCTCATTGAATACCGTGGATGGCCGATTTGAACCCATCCGCTCTGAATCCGGCAAAACAGCCATTGTTGATTATGCTCATACACCTGATGCATTGCTAAATGTATTGAAAGCAATCAGGCAAATACGTAATTCGGAACAAAAGATTATTACAGTGATAGGCGCAGGAGGTAACAGAGATAAAGCAAAACGTCCGATAATGGCCAGGTATGCTTCTGATAACAGTGATCGGGTTATTCTTACATCAGATAATCCCCGGTTTGAAGATCCGGACCAAATAATGTTGGATATGCAGAAAGGGGTTGAAGATAAACAAAATGTATTGGCCATTACAAATCGGAAAGAAGCCATTAAAACAGCTTGTATGATGGCAGAAGATAAGGATATAATCCTGATTGCAGGAAAAGGGCATGAAACTTACCAGGAAATAAAAGGAGAAAAGCACCATTTTGATGATAAAGAAGTGGTTAGAGAATGTTTTAATTTAAAATAAGAAGCGGATGTTGTATTATTTGTTCAACTATTTAAATGAATTGGACATGCCGGGAGCTGGTCTCTTCAGGTACATTTCTTTTCGATCGGGGATGTCCGTAATTTTTTCATTGATCATTTCCATGATTTTTGGCAAACGAATCATCAATATCCTTCGCAAAAAGCAGATTGGTGAAACGGTTAGGGATCTTGGTCTGGAAGGACAAATGCAGAAAAAAGGTACACCAACCATGGGAGGTATCATCATTTTAGCATCAGTGTTAATTCCTGTTTTGTTGTTTGCCGATCTAAAGAATGTATACATCGAATTAATGTTATTTACAACGGTGGTTCTGGGAACAGTTGGGTTTCTTGATGATTACATTAAAGTATTCAAAAAAGATAAGCGCGGATTGCGTGGGAAATTTAAAATTGCCGGACAGGTGATCGTTGGACTCATTGTTGGTCTGACATTGTTTATGAGTCCGGAAGTGGTCGTTCGTGAACGATTAGTAAACAGTCAGGGTGAACCGGTTATGAAGTGGACGGAAACGCATAAATACGAACAACCAGTTCAGGTGCCTGTTACAGAGGATATTAAATCTACAAAAGTAACCATTCCGTTTCTGAAAAATAATGAGTTTGATTATGCCAGCCTGTTATGGTTTTTGGGAGACAAAGCATCAGACTGGGCATGGATTGTTTTGATCATTGCCATTATTTTCATTGTGATTGCAGTATCCAATGGGGCAAACTTAACGGATGGCCTTGATGGCCTTGCAACGGGTTCTTCTTCCATCATTGGGCTGACACTCGCCGGGCTTGCTTATGTTTCCGGTAATACGATTCTTGCTGAATATTTAAATATCATGTATATACCGTACATTGGCGAACTGACGGTTTTTATAAGTGCTTTTGTTGGGGCAACCATTGGTTTTCTTTGGTATAATTCATATCCGGCACAGGTATTTATGGGAGACACAGGAAGCCTCGCCATTGGAGGAATCATTGCCGTTTTTGCTATCATGATTCGCAAAGAACTGCTTATACCCATTTTTTGCGGAATATTCCTGGTAGAAAGCTTATCGGTTATGCTACAGGTAAGTTATTTTAAATATACCAAACGCCGGTTTGGTGAAGGGAAACGCATATTTAAAATGGCGCCACTTCACCATCATTACCAGATGAAAGGCTATTCGGAACCGAAGATTGTTACCCGGTTTTGGATAGTAGGAATATTACTGGCTGTTATTACTATTGTTACACTTAAAATCAGGTAAATCAAATGACCCATCGAATTGTTATCCTCGGAGCAGGAGAAAGTGGCGTAGGTGCCGCCATCCTGGCAAAAAAATACGACATGGATGTGTTTGTTTCCGATGCAGGCGGTGTGAAGCCGAGATACAGAAAAATGCTACTCGAAAATCAAATACCATTTGAAGAAAACAGGCATACCGAACGTTCTGTATTGAATGCAGATGAGGTTATTAAAAGCCCGGGTATTCCTGATAGTGCTCCAATTTTGAAGGCAATCCGGAAAAAAGATATTCCGGTAATTTCAGAAATTGAATTCGCAGGCAGGTTTACCAATGCAAAAAAGATTTGTGTTACAGGTAGCAACGGGAAAACCACAACAACTTCCCTTATTTATCATATGATGTTGAAAGCTGGTCTGAATACCGGAATTGCCGGTAACATCGGGAGGAGTTTTGCCTACCAGGTAGCAAATGAAGATTTTGAATATTACGTACTGGAGCTGAGTAGTTTTCAATTAGACAATATTGTTGATTTTAAACCGGACATAGCCATCCTCCTGAACATTACACCCGATCATCTCGACCGCTATGACAACAACCTTCAACGATATGTTGATTCAAAATTCAGAATTATTCAAAATCTGGCTGAAGATGAGTATTTCATATTTTGTTCGGATGATGAGGTTACAATAAGGCACCTCCAAAATATTGTTACCAAAGCCAAGCAACTGTCATTTACACTAAAAGAAGAAAAAAGAGAGGGTGCATATGTTGATAAGAACAACATGATCATTGCTTTTGATGATATGGATTTTTCCATGTCACTTGAAGAATTCTCTCTGAAGGGAAAACACAATGTTTACAATTCAATGGCTGCGGGAATAGCAGGAAATGTACTGAGGATCAGAAAACAGGTCATCAGAGAAAGCCTGAGCGATTTTCAGGGAGTAGAACATCGGTTGGAAAAACTGTATAAAGTTCATGGTATTCAGTTCATTAATGATTCCAAAGCTACCAATATAAATTCTACGTGGTATGCACTTGAATCTATGGATGATAATGTTATCTGGATTGCCGGAGGAATCGATAAAGGAAATGATTATTCTACATTGGAAGGTTTAGTGCGCGAGAAAGTGAAGGCCATCATCTGCCTTGGGAAAGATAATCATAAGCTGCATGAAGCATTTGATGGTGTTGTTAATGATATCGTTGATACCGATAACATGCGGGATGCGGTAAAATCGGCATATTTCCTTGGAAATGATGGCGATACGGTTTTACTTTCGCCGGCATGTGCAAGCTTTGATTTGTTTGATGATTATGAAGACAGGGGCAGACAATTTAAAAATTATGTCAGAGAATTATAATGGAACACGGTATTGCGAAATATTTTAAAGGTGATAAGGTCATCTGGATTGTAGTATTGCTGCTTTCGGTAGTATCGCTGGTGGCGGTATACAGTTCCACAGGAACCCTGGCATATCGTTATCAGGCGGGCAATACAGCATACTATATCTTGAAACACAGTACATTTCTTTTAATAGGTTTATTTGTGATTTTCATTACCCATTTAATACCTTATAAATATTATTCCAGGCTGTCTCAATTGTTTTTGTTGATCAGTATTCCCATGCTTATGATAACATTAATCATGGGTATCTCACTGAATGAGGCAGCGCGGTGGCTTACCGTTCCCGGATTGGGAATAACCTTCCAAACATCTGATTTTGCAAAACTTGCGCTGATCATGTATGTTGCCAGATTGCTTTCAGTTAAACAGAGCAGGATTAGGGAGTTTAAAGGTGCATTTTTACCAATCATTATCCCTGTATTGATGGTTTGCCTTCTTATCCTTCCGGCAAATTTGTCAACAGCTGCCATTTTATTCGTGGTATGTTTAATCCTTATGTTTATTGGCCGTGTCAGGTTTTTATATCTGGCATCATTGGTGGGTATCGGGTTCGTTACGATGTCGTTATTTGTTGTAATTGCTCTGTCGGTTGAAAAGGAAGGCAGGATTGGCACATGGAAAAACCGTATTGAAAATTATATTTCAGGCGACAGCGAAGGAAATTACCAGGTAGAACAGTCAAAAATTGCAATTGCAACTGGCGGATTTTTCGGAAAAGGACCTGGAAACAGCACACAACGCTATTTTCTGCCACATCCTTATTCTGATTTTATCTATGCCATCATTGTCGAAGAATATGGAATCATTGGAGGCATGGTATTGTTAATTTTATACCTCTATTTGATGTTCAGAGCAGGCGTGATTGTCAGGCGTTGTGATCGAACATTTCCGGCATTTTTGGCTATCGGCCTTTCATTTATGCTGGTTTTCCAGGCTATGATTAACATGGCCGTCTCCGTAAATTTGCTTCCGGTGACAGGGCAAACTCTGCCTTTGGTAAGCATGGGAGGGTCTTCGCTATTGTTTACCAGTACTTCACTCGGTATAATATTAAGCATCAGCAGAAGCACCAAACCTTCTAAACAAAAAGGAGAGGAGAATGACGAAACAGAATCCTAATATAATAATTAGCGGAGGTGGTACAGGAGGCCATATCTTCCCGGCCATATCAATTGCTAATGCCATTATGCAAAAGCAACCTGATGCAAATATTCTGTTTGTTGGTGCAAAAGGAAAAATGGAAATGGAAAAGATACCAGCCGCGGGTTATAAAATAATCGGACTACTCATTACCGGGTTTCAACGCAAGTTCAGTTTAAAAAATATTGCATTGGTTTTCAAATTAATGAGCAGCCTTATCAAAGCAAGACGAATCATAAAGGAGTTTAGGCCTGATGTTGCGGTAGGTGTTGGAGGGTATGCAAGCGGGCCGTTGCTCCGTGTGGCCAATCAAATGGGTGTACCAACCCTGTTGCAGGAACAAAACTCTTATGCAGGAATCACGAACCGGTTGCTGGCAAAAAAAGCTCAAAAAATATGTGTTGCATACGATGGAATGGAAACGTATTTCCCGAAAGATAAAATTAAAATGACGGGCAATCCGATTCGTCAGGATCTGTTTAAATTGAATGTAGATTTGACGGAGGCTTATAAATATTTCAATGTTCCGGTTGGAAAAAAGGTAATCCTGGTACTGGGTGGAAGTCTGGGAGCACGAACGATTAATAATGCAATTAAAAACAATCTTGATAAAATAAAAAGCGAGGATGTATTTATCATTTGGCAAACCGGGAAGCTCTATTACGATGAAATGATAAATTCATTCCATGACTCTGAAGTTAAGAACGCGTTTGTTACTGCTTTTATCGATCGCATGGAGTATGCTTTTGCTGTAGCGGATGTAATTATTTCCCGGGCCGGGGCAGGTACTATATCCGAACTTTGCCTTGCAGGTAAACCGGTCATACTGGTGCCATCACCGAATGTGGCTGAGG
This sequence comes from uncultured Bacteroidales bacterium, assembly GCA_964486145.1. Classification (GTDB taxonomy): domain Bacteria; phylum Bacteroidota; class Bacteroidia; order Bacteroidales; family JAAAOM01; genus CAZAMT01. The sequence continues at coordinate 8,903 of CAZAMT010000034.1, read as the reverse complement.
ATCACCAAACAAAAAACGCCATGGCACTGGTAAATAAAAAAGCTGCACTGATGGTTAAAGATGTGGAAGCTGATATGTTGCTTGTTGAAAGGGCATTAAATCTAATTCGCGATGAAAATCAAAAGCAATCGCTTGCAACACAAATAAAAAAAATGGGATTACCCAATGCATCGGATGACATTGCAGATGAAGTGCTAAAACTGATTGAAAAATAATGAAATTAGAAGATATTCATAACGTGTATTTTATTGGCATTGGCGGGATTGGAATGAGTGCCCTTGCCCGGTTGTTCCTCAACGAGGGGAAATTTGTTGCCGGGTATGACAGGGTGGCTACTGACCTTACTTCAAGTCTGCAAAAAGAAGGGGCTGTCATTCATTTTAATGATGATGTTTCCCTCGTACCAGAAACTGTCATTTCCCAGCCACACCATACTTTAATTATTGTCACACCGGCAATACCTAAGTATCACACTGAATGGAATTATTTTACCCGGAGGGGTTTTACAATAAAAAAGCGCTCTGAAGTGGTCGGTATTATTTCGGAGGGAAAGAAAACCATTGCCATTGCAGGTACGCACGGAAAAACCACAGTGACTTCAATCACAGCACATGTAATAAACAAAGGAGATGGCGATTGCCTTGCCCTGCTTGGTGGAATCTCGAAAAATTACAATTCCAATGTTATTCTCAATAAAAGCGCATCCAGACTGATTGTGGAGGCAGATGAGTATGACCGGTCTTTTTTAAGGCTGTTTCCGCAAATTGGTGTCATTACCTCTATTGATCCTGATCACCTGGACATATATAATAATGACAAAACCCTTATTCGGGCATTTGAACAGTTTGCTTCACAAATTAAAGCCGGTGGAAAATTGATTATTAAAAAGCCGGTTGCAGATAAGATTAAGGTTCCGGCGACAATTGAAAAAATAACATATGCTGTTGATGAACCAGCAGATTATTATGCTACCGGAATTTATAAGAAACAGGGTAATTTTATTTTTGATATTGTTACACCTGAAATAACCATTGAGAAAGTACATGTTGGGGTTCCTGTTTGGATTAATATTGAAAATGCAGTAGCAGCCACTGCTGCAGCTCTTTCATCAGGAATTGATCCTAATAAAATTAAAAACAGCCTGGCATCTTTTTCAGGAATTATTAGAAGATTTGATACCAGATACTTAAATGAATCAAGGGTCTATATTGATGATTACGCGCATCATCCGGAAGAGATCAAAGCATTGGTAAAATCAATACGTGAATTGTATCCGGACAAACATATCACCGGAATTTTTCAACCGCATTTATATTCCCGGACAAATGATTTTGCAGATGAATTTGCGTCTGCATTGTCTGCACTGGACCGGGTTTGGTTGCTTGATATTTATCCGGCCCGGGAAGAACCGATCCCCGGAGTAACATCCGAAATCATCCTGGATAAGCTTACATGCAATTCAAAAATGATGGTAAACAAAGCGAATGTAATGGATCAAATAAAATTGAAAAAACCGGAAGTGCTACTGACCATTGGCGCAGGAGACATTGATACACTGGTAAAGCCTATTACAAAATTAATGGAGGAACTGAATTGACGTGAAAAAATTGAAAACTATAGCAACCTGGATTGGAATCCTGGCATACCTCGCGCTTAGTATTGCCTTTGTTGATAAAAGGGAGGAGCGTTTGCTTTGCAATGGAATTGATGTTGTTATTTCAGATAGCATTCGAACCGGATTCATAGCAGATAACGACATCATTCAACTCTTGGATAAAAATGATTTTGATATACGTGGTGTTGAATTGAATAGCATCAATACCAGGGAATTGGAAGTTGCTGTGAATGAACTCCCTGCTGTTAAAAGGGCCGATGTCTACAAAACGATTGATGGAAAATTAAAAATTGAGATTGATCAGCGCGAACCCATCCTGCGAATAATAGATAACAATGAAACAGAAGTATACATAGATTCCGAAGGATTTTATATGCCAATTTCAGAAAAACATACATCACATGTTCTAATTGTAAATGGATATATCCCTCCCCTGGATATCACCAGGGATGGCTTAGTATATGGTATTTCTGATAAACAAAAAAACAATGAAAAAAACAAGTTCATCTACGAAATTTACCGGTTGGCCTGGTTTATTCACACAAATCCATTCTGGAAAGCACAGTTTGTGCAACTGTACGTGGATGAAAACAAAGAAGTGGAATTGATTCCCAGGGTTGGAGCGCACATTATTAAACTTGGAAAAATTGACGATTACGAGTATAAACTATTTAAGCTGAAGGCACTTTATTTCAAAGGATTTAATGCCATGGGCTGGAATAACTATGAGATTATAAATTTAAAATACAGCAATCAGGTTATTTGCACAAAAAGATAAGATTATGAGTACCAAAAACGATTTTGTTGCAGCAATTGACATAGGAACAACCAAAATTGTTTCTATTGTTGGCAAAAAAAATGAGAAAGGCAAACTCGAAGTTCTGGGTGTTAGCAAAACACCTTCCAAAGGAGTAAAAAGGGGAGTTGTTTTGAACATTGAGGAAACGGTGAGTGCTATTCAAAAGACAATTGAAGACATTGAAGAACAGGCCGGTCAAAAACTCACAAATGTGTTTGTTGGAATCGCCGGACAGCATGTGAAAAGCATGCGAAACAGGGGGTATATTAACCGTGATTCCTACGATGATGAAATAACCAAGGAAGATATAATCCGGCTAATTGATGATATGTACAAAATTCCTATTGATGTGGGTGAAGAAATAATTCACGTATTACCACAAAATTTCATTGTTGACAATGAAACCGGGGTAAAAAATCCGGTAGGAATGTCAGGAAAGAGGCTGGAGGCGAATTTCCATATCGTGATTGGACAAATTGCATCTGCCAGAAATATTGAAAAGTGCATTAACCGGGTAGGGCTAAAGGTAAATGATCTGGTACTTGAACCGCTGGCATCGGCTGAATCTGTGCTTACAGCAGATGAAAAAGAAGCAGGGGTGGCTCTCGTGGACATCGGAGGTGGTACAACCGATGTTGCTGTTTATTACGATGATATTATCCGGCATACTGCAGTTATCCCGTTTGGAGGAAACGTTATTACGAAGGATATTAAAGAAGGCTGCGCAATCTTGCACCGACAGGCTGAGGCATTGAAAGTGCAGTTCGGTTCAGCTCTCGGAGATATTGCCCAGGAGGAGAAGGTGGTTACGATTCCCGGAATTAGCGGCAGAGAGCCTAAAGAGATTTCATTTAAAAGCCTGGCCTACATCATTCAATCACGTATGGAAGAAATTCTGGATGCTGTTATTTTTGAAATTGAAAATTCTGATTGCATGGACAAATTAAGCGCAGGGATTGTTATCACAGGCGGAGGAGCCCTTCTTAAGCATCTCCCCCAACTGGTGCGATTTAAATCAGGACTGGACGTTCGTATCGGATTTCCAAATGAGTACCTTGCCAAAGATCAAAAGCATGATGTAAACCACCCGATGTATTCAACCGGTGTAGGCCTGATGCTGAAGGGATATGAATACCTGGAAAGTGATTTAAAAACAGAGATTCAGGAGGAAATTGAAGAACCGGAAGTAGCCGAAATGGAACAAGTAAGTGAAAAAAGTAAAGTGAAAAGAAGCAACCGCCTGATCGACTCTTTGAAAAAGACCATAACAAATATTTTTGAAGAAGATGACGCTACGATGTAATTCATAAATAAAAAAAACGTGGAAAATTCATTTCAAAAAATACATTGGCTAATAGAAAAACATAACCCTAAAAAACACGAAAATCATGGCTGAAGAACTTATAAATTTTGATTTACCCGTAGACCGCTCCTCAATCATTAAAGTTATTGGTGTTGGCGGCGGCGGCGGCAATGCTATTAATCATATGTTTAAGCAGGGAATCAAAGATGTTAACTTTGTGGTTTGCAATACCGATTCCCAGGCCCTTTTAAATAGTCCGGTGGCTGTAAAAATTCAATTGGGAAAATCATTAACAGAAGGAAGAGGTGCCGGTAATAAACCAGAAATTGGTAAACAGGCTGCTATTGAAAATCTGGACGAGATTACGGAAGTACTATCCAGCAACACCAAAATGGTGTTTATCACAGCCGGAATGGGCGGGGGCACCGGTACTGGTGCAGCACCAATCATTGCCAAGGCTGCAAAGGAAATGGGAATTCTCACGGTAGCCATTGTCACTATCCCCTTCAGGAATGAAGGTCAGCGACGTATAAATCAGGCGGTTGAAGGAATATCGGAACTTGAAAAATATGTGGATTCTCTTTTGGTTATCAACAATGAAAAAATCAGGGAAATTTACGGAGATTTGCGGGTTTCGGAAGCCTTTTCAAGAGCCGATGATGTACTGGCTATCGCTGCCAAAGGTATAGCTGAAATAATTACTGTACATGGATATATTAACGTGGACTTTGCCGATGTCGAAACGGTTATGCTCAATAGCGGTGTTGCTATCATGGGTTCAGCGATGGGCGAAGGCGAAGGTCGAGCACTTAAAGCTGTGCAGGAAGCATTGAGTTCGCCGTTACTGAATAACAATGACATTAACGGGGCCAGAAATATACTTCTCAACATCACTTCCGGAACAGATGAAATTACCATGGATGAAATTGGTCAAATTACTGATTTTGTACAGGATGCGGCAGGTATGGATGCTGATCTGATTTGGGGAAACGGAATTGATGAATCACTTGATAATAAACTAAATGTCACTGTTGTCGCTACTGGTTTTGAGACTGAAAACAGCATCCCGGAACTTTACATTAAGAAAAAGAAAAATAAGAGCAAAGTTGAATTAAAAGACGAATTAATCCATCCCAAAAAACAGGAAGAAAAAATGGATGAACCTGTTTTCGAGGTAAAGGACAAGCGTCAGGAAGAGGATACTGATAATAAAACTGCACAGCGGGTAATCGAATTTGACTTTTCAGGTGAAACATATACCGAAGAATTTTATGTGAAGGATAAAAAAGGAACTCCGGAAAAACCATCCCAGGTTAGCAATAAACAAGATGAAGACCGGACAGAATATATCAAACAGTCACAATCAAAATTCAAGGAAGCAGGTTACAATACCAAGGATGACAGGGAAAACATTGAAGATTTGGAAAATGAACCAGCGTACATCCGGAAGAAAATCAAAATAGAGGATAAGAAACATTCCGAAGATGAGAACATTTCGCGCTATACGTTGTTTGAAGATGAAAATTTTGATATCAAATTACGGCCTGACAATTCATATCTTCACGATAATGTAGATTAGGCCATTGAAAATATTGCAAGTTAAGTTTAACGCACAGATTTTGGTATGAAGAAAATAATTTTATTACTAATGATTATGCCAATGATTGGTGCATTTAAACCGGTTGATACTCTGATAATATTGCCGGTTGGTGATTCGATAACCCAGGGAGGCAAAAAAGATCGCAAGGAGTACACCTATCGTTTGCCACTGCAAATGATATTGAACCAGCATGGAATCAATTACGATTTTATCGGTTCTCAACAGGAAGGTCTTCATGATGATTTTGACTGGCCGGATATTCAGGATAATGTTCCGTTCGACCCCGATCAC
>CAZAMT010000034.1:0-3195 GCA_964486145.1 uncultured Bacteroidales bacterium | reverse complement strand
TCACCTGAATTTTAATGGCGGCGGTTCGGCGATGCAAATCAGGGAGGTTGTTGAACAGGTAGCAACCGATCTGCATACTCCCGAATCTCCCGTGATTACCGTACACCATTACGAAAACTGGCATGAAAACCCGGAACATACATATTCTGATACATATGACTGGGCACATCCGAATTTGAAAGGTCAGGAGAAAATGGCTATGAAATGGTTTGAATCCATGAGGCCGTTTTTGCAGAAGTAACCGGTTTATTTCGTAAGAAGTAATTGTTCGTGCAATCCCATATATTTTGTATATTCGTCATAAAAAAACAATGAGTCTGTTTGAAAAAGTTAATGACGATATAAAAACGGCTATGAAGGCCAGGGAAAAAGATAAGCTGGAAGCGTTACGCGCAGTAAAATCAGCTTTTTTACTTGCCAAAACCGAATCATCAAACAAAGATTTGTCAGAAGACCAGGAGTTGAAGATAGTACAAAAACTCGTGAAACAGCGAAGGGAATCCGCTGAAGTTTATAAATCACAAAACCGTCTGGATTTGCACGATAAAGAGGCTTTCGAAGCGGATGTTATTTCCGGATACCTGCCTGAACAACTGAGCGAATCGGAACTGGAACAGGAGTTAACAAAAATCATTGAACAGGTTGGCGCCAGCGGGTCGCAGGATATGGGCAAAGTGATGGGTTCTGCAACCAAACAACTCGGCGGAAAAGCGGATGGGAAGGCAATTGCTGCAAAGGTTAAGGAATTATTGGCAGCAAAATCGTAACGCTGATAATAAATTAGCAAGGTGTAACATTTAATTAGCGACTCAACCATTCCATGAAACACTGGCGCATATTTGTAGCCTCATGCGGCATGGCCGAAGGAAACTATGGAAGCCATTTCTTTTTTCAATGAACAAGGATTTACTGGTGAATAGCTTCCAGCATTTTTTCTTCTTCTGAAACTGCTCCCTCTGAAATGTTAATTGCTGTTTCGATAAGTGCGAGATGAGAATAAGCCTGTGGAAAATTACCAAGCAATCTGCGGGTATCAAAATCCATATCTTCACTTAAAATTCCGTGGATATTTGTATGGTTAAGTATATCATTAAACATGGTTTCGGCTTCTTTTTTATCCCCGATTTTATAAAGTGCATTAATCAACCAAAAGGCGCAAATGGTAAAAGCTGAAGTTGGTTTTCCAAAGTCATCTTTGTTCCGGTAGCGAAACATTAAACCTTTGTGCTTTAATTCTTTCTGAATGCGCCGCACGGTGCTGATAAATTTTGGGTCTTTGGCATCAATAAATCCATAAGATTCCATCAATAAATTGGAAGCATCCATGTCATCATTATTATATGATTGTGTGAATGCCTGTTTCTCAGAGTTCCACGCATTTTTAAGGATATCTTCTTTTATCTTTTCCCGGGTTTTTCTCCATACACTATAATATTCACTTCGATTGAGCAATCGGGCTATCTTTAAACCTCTGTCCATGGCGACCCAGCAAAGAACCTTTGAAAACGTAAAGTGTTTATGCTCATTGCGTATCTCCCAAATACCTCGATCCGGCTTTTCCCAGTTATGTTCAACATTTTTTATAATGCTCCGTGTAATGGTCCAAAGCTCTTCGCTGTTTTCAAGTGATGTATCATAGATTTTAAAATGTTGATATATCACATCCATCAGCACACCATAAATATCGTTTTGTTTTTGTTTATATGCCTCATTTCCAATACGTACGGGTTTCGAATTTTTATAGCCACTCAAATGATCCAAGGTAATTTCAGTTAGTTTTTTTTCACCATGGATGCCATACATAATTTGTATTTTTTCATCTTTCATCGGGACAATGTCCAGAATAAAATTTAAAAATCTTTTTGCAACCCGTAAATGTCCAAGTTTTGTTAAAACCTTAATGGCCATAGATGCATCCCGGATCCAGCAAAATCGATAATCCCAGTTACGAACCTCACCGATGGTTTCTGGTAATGAGGTGGTCAGGGCTGCAAGTATAGCACCCGTTTTATCATAGCTAAGCATTTTAAGGATAAGAGCACTTCGGTTGATCACATCGTTGTACCGTGCAAATTTTTTGGTTCGTTCCGACCAGTTTAACCAGTACACCTTAGTTCGCTCATATTTAAGATAAGCCCTGTCACAGTTTTGCTCAAGGAGCTTTTGATTATAACTTAACAAGAAATAGCAATCTTTTTTTAAAGTGATGGACGATCCTTCAGCTACTTTTTGCAAATCAAGATCTGTATAGAGATAAACCGAATCATACGTTCCTTTTGTTGTATAGCTTTTGATATATTCGGAGTTTACAAAGGTTTTCGTTTTGTATTTGCCATAATTTAATTGAGGTTTATAATGCAACCTGATGACAGGCGCTCCGCTGATAAGTTTTACATACCTTATAATATCCGGAGGCGCATAGTAATTGCCATTCCCATTCAGGTAGCGGGGCATAAAATCGTATACCTCAAATGTGCCGCTGACATCCTCAAACCGGGTAACCAGAATATTTGTTCTTGGGATATATTTTTGAGTTACAGCACATGTGCTGTCACAAATAAATTCGAAACTTCCCCCGTGTTCATTGTCCAGGATTCGGGCAAAAACCGATGGCGAATTGAAATTAGGCATACAACACCAGTCAATGGAACCCTTTTTTGATATTAAAGCAGCGCTTTTACAATTACCTATAACTCCGTAGTCCAAACTCTCCATACCTCTAACTTCCGCTGTTATTATGATTTAGCAAATTATGTGTTATCAAAAATAAACATTTTGGCCTTTCAGGCCTTTATTTTATAATATGACTTGCAAAACAAACGATGTATTTAGAAAAAACAAAAAAAATTCTTACCTTATACCTTCATTTTAAAAGAGTGATTAAAAATAATGTTTTTGAAAATGCATATTACTGGTTAGTACGCAGAAAACAATGCTATGGATTATTTTTTTGATGTAAATTAGAAAACATTGGGTTAAATTCCATTTATAGAAATCATACGGAATTAATTTCATAATAAATTGTTGTATAAAATAAAAGTTTTGATATATTGTGATGAACCAAAAAAAAATGAAACAGGAAAAATAACAAAATATGAAACAGACCATGTCTGATTTATTACTGAGGCACACACGCACCTTGATTAAAAAGTGTGGCACACAATCAGACTGGTCACAATTTTTAAACACATGAAA
>CAZAMT010000033.1:0-22179 GCA_964486145.1 uncultured Bacteroidales bacterium | reverse complement strand
CCTACGTTTTCTATAAATGTTATATGTTATGAATTAAAATAATTTGACTGAGGTTGAATACAATTTAGATTCAATTCCATCATTGAGGCAATTGATATTGATACACCGCAAACGACCACTTTTCAGGTAAGGTAAATTCTACTTCGCCATTTTTTCCTGTTTGGGGTGAAAAGTTTTCTCCATCACCAAGTATTTTTTTAAAATGAACAGTGGTGTTCGAAGGTAACCATGTTTGAAGGGATTGTTTGTCATTGACATTGAATTCCCGGTAAACAATAATGTACCCGCTTGTTTCATCTATTACCGATTGAAAGCCTGTCCAGCCAAAACCTGAAGGTTCTTCGCCAATCGGGAATATCTGGCCGGAATGGATGTCATGCATTACGTTGCTGTATTTTTTTACGAGCGGGGCTATTTCGAATGCTTCTTCAGGCAGGTTCGATCCTTCAAACCAGGCCAGAGGCTGACCGGCAATGGTGGTTGCGAAGAGATAGTCAAACGGGAGGTTGATTGGGGCCAGTGGATCATCAGCAAGGTATTTATCCGGATTGCGCCATTTGTTTAAAAACTCAATCTGTAAGTTCTGTGGAGGAACATATTCCGAAAGCATCCAAAGGTTGCGCAAAGTCCAGTGCGGATAGTAATTTCCCCAGTCGGTATAGCGATTTTCAAGAAAAATATTTCCGTATTCGTTAAAAAAGTGATATCCAGGTCGCTTTGCAGCCCCTGTCACATCAAGGTTGATCACAGCATTGCTGTCTGTTGCCATCATGACCGTATCCATCAGTTTCCTGAAATTGATTTCAGCTAATTTATCCGGAAGTTCAACGCCATCAATTTTAAACGTTCGGATGTTATATTTCCCGTAATAATGAATCAGTACTTCTGCATCTTTTTTCCAGTTTTTGTAACTGTTATCTGCGCTTGGGTTAAACCATAACCCAATTTTTATTCCAAACTCCTCTGCCTTGCTGACAATCGGATCAAGCCCATTTGGAAACCTTTCAGGATGTACCAACCAAAAACTGTCCCTGTTCCAGATATTTTCCAACGATCCACCTTCAAATGCAGAATTTTTTGATCGGCCGCTCTGCCAACCATCGTCAAGCTGAAAATGGGTAATTCCCAGACGTTTTCCAATTTTAAGTTCCTGTAACGTAAATGGTTCATTGATCCGTGCATCCTGGCCACGATCGCCCCATGTATTCATCAGGATCATTTCATCACGCCCGGGTTTATGAATGCGGATTTGCTCCTGGTAATCACGCAACGCAGCTAATTTGTCTAATCCAGATGAACCTGTAACGCCGGTTACAAAGCCATTGCAACGAATCCATTCCTCCCGGGGAAGTTGGCGCATGTCCACTCCCAGACCCACCGTTTTTACGAGCAGGTTGTTTATGTCCTGTTGCTGGATAATGAAGTCGGCTCCGGGATAATTTGATTGCGACTGCATGCTGGCAGCTTCTTTCAGAATAAAGAAACCTGATTTGGTCAATTTGTTCTCTAAAAACAAAATGTTACCAACATGTTCTTTCGGACGAAAATATGCCAGTATATCTTTTTTAAATACCAAATTATTAAAGATATCCGTTTGATCGAGGAATTTTACCGTTCTAATTTTCCAGTGAATACCTTCCGGAGAGATGGTTTCAAATACGGGAAGCCCTTCGGTATTTGCAAATTCATCTACTCCCGTTGCATTGTTGCTGACATAAATATCACAGGCGATGGCAGGACATTCAGGATACAACCGGAAGACGCGTTTAATCAATATATTCGGAAATGAGGTAATTACCGATACTTCAAGATGATCGTGCTGAATTTTATCCCTGGTTATTGTATTGACCTCATAACTTCCCGGTCCTTCAGGTTGTATACGTTCATGCAACATCAGGTCAGGAACATCATGATGAAAAATCCATACGTTGTTTCTTACCCTATCTTCAATCGAAAGTGTTTTCAGATCGCCCTGATTCCATAAAAATGTTCTTTTTATTCGTTTATTGGATAGTGTCAAGGTATCATTTTGCATGGAAACCTTGCAATCTTTTAATGCTTGCCCGAAAGAGATTACCGGTAAAGCAAAAAATAACAAAATGAATAAATTTATTTTAAGTTGATTACTCATTACGAATGATTTTATTGTTTTGTTGAACAATGTTTTTGCAGTTTTCAAAGATAAACGGTTTATTCGATTCAATGATGTTGTTCCTGATAATCACGTTTTCTGCATTTACCAGGCTGATCCCAAGGTCAGTAGCATTGCGGAATTCGTTATCTTCAATAATAAGCCTTCGCATGGGCCTCATGTTTGCAGTTCTTTCACCTGTAGGAAGTGCGATGGTTGATGTAAACCCTCTGTGATTATCAATATAATTTCCACGAATCACAATATTTCGTGGTGGATAAAGCTCCAGCCAGTTCATCAGGGCACAGAAGAAAAAACCGGCTCCTTTGACATGCTCAATCCGGTTACCCTCAATAATGCCGTTGGTCGACTGGATTTTGATGCTCGCTGCCCTGTGATCACCAAATGTGTTGTTTTTTATAACAAAGCCATTCCCCTTTGTGTTTAAATTGGCAACAAAATGCTCGATATTGGAATGTTTACCATTCACATACTCACGAGATCCGAAAGGTTTTTTGCCCAGAGAGTCACGACTTACCAAACCTTTTACCGGACGGTCCAGCTCGAGCATCAGCCAGTTTTTTCCATGCCATTCACCCAGCCATGTATCCTTCACCCGTGCATAAGCATCGATTTCAAGGCCTTGATTCGGATTAACAAACCCAAGCAGCTCCCCTTGCTGATAAATGGGTGTTGAAACTTTATCGCCGGTAATGTTGTCGCCGGGGCTGGCATTAAGAATCATCCGGGTTGGAGAAACGACCTTAGCAAGTGAAAACATTTTTCCAAAAATATTTGTATCGTCATCGTTGATGCGAAAGAAATGGCAATCCTTGATGTAAGGCCCTTTGCGATTTGAACGACAATGAAAACCATCGGCATTGGCGCAGGTTAACCGTTTTGTACCCGGTTTAGGCATGGCATTGCATTCAATAAACTTTAAGGCATCAGAGTAAAACAGAATGGCAATGTGAATGGGTGAGGCATACACATTGACCTTATGAAACGTTACATACGAAGATCCATACAGGTAAATAGCAGGGCCACCATTGGGAGTTGCCCGTGCATGCATCACAAAGATGTGGCCTTCTTTCAGGGATGCCGTAAGCCCCTGTTCTTCGAATCCGTGATTGGTAAGCACTCCAAAATTAAAAGTGCGATCACCTGTCTGGGTTAAATCCTTCACCCTCCAGTCGCCCTCACGGAAAAGCCTGCCTGTTCCCGGATGGTTCATTGTTCCCCTGAGAAATGCTGCTTTTTTGAACTTTTCATTGTCAGGTAACGGAAACCCTTCCATAATGTCAATGTTTACCCGGTCATTGATTCTGTCAACGTTGGTGATATAACCCTGGGTAAAAGGCAATGGATCGTAATCGATCGTGATGTTCTTTACCTGAACATTATAGCAATCTTCCACACGGATTCCGGTTCGATAGGTTTTCATTAGTAAGGTAACATCACCTTTTCCTTCAATAATTAGGTTATTCAACGATTGAAGTACGAGGTGACCAGCCGGGTTTTCTGTTTCATTCATATCCATTGAGTAAACTCCTTCGGGAAAAATAACCTTCACCGCATCACCAAGTTCAGATACTTTTTCGAAACACTTCCTGATGGATTCCCTGTCGTTGGTGATACCATCGCCCTTGGCTCCGTAATCTTTCACATTTAATATATGGTACCCTTCTTTTTTAAAGGAAGCATTCAACCGGATCAGTTCAATTTCCTGGTTAAGCGAAGAAATCAGTTGCGCACATTCTTCCTTTTGAAGCGGAATTTCATGCGCCATTAACGAATCCGTATCGGCTTCATCTTCTTTGATGGCTGCAATTAAACGGTCAACAATTTCCTGCTGATCTTCCAAATATTCCGCCAACAGGTGTTTGCTTGTGTCCTGCTGTTGAATGCGGTTTTTTACACGTTCAAAATCACCTTCCAGCTTCTCAACGGTAAGGTTTTCATCAAATACAGGTGGTATTGTATCACTCGTTTTTTGGATACATCCCATGAGTGGAAGTAAAAAAATAAACACACAGCAGATATTTTTCATGTCTTTTAAAAATAAGGTTAATGAATTCGTTTAAAAAAAGGGAGATCATCGAGTGAGACCTTAACAGATATTTTTTTTGGTCCTTTCCATCGATTTCCATTCTGATCTATCCAGGTACCTTTTGGGATTACTACCTCTCTGGATGCCTGCCCTTTTCCCAATACCGGGGCTATCATAATATCATTTCCGAGCATGAACTGATCCTGAATTTGTTCATACCCTTTATGAGGAAATACGTATTCCATGGATCGTACAACAGGTTCACCTGTGCCGGCTGATTGGTTCATTAATTCAAGAATGGTTTCGATGTGTTCCTGACGCAAATCCACTGCTTTTTTGCATGCTTGTAAATGTTTATCATCAAGGATGCGCCAGGGGGCAACAGAAAACTGCATCATGGGCATCAGGGCATGGCATTGCGCCGAACGGACGATGAGTTCCTGGTCAATGGTTTCGGCATTTAAGAACGATTTGTATTCGCCACCACCAATCATATCGGGACAGGTAAACGGATATCCCATGATGCCTTGCAACAGGATATGCGGAATTAATTTTTGCAGATCGTCCCATCGGTGGCTTTTATCCCGTAAACGCTGTACCAGCGGGTCCCCGCCCATTTTCCAAATGGCGCGGTATTCATTTAACGGATACTCCAGACCAAACAAACCATACAGGCGGGTATGTTCGTTGGGAGTGACTTGCTTATGTGAAACAACATTTGTGTAATATCGCGTATCGCCTCCATCCAGTTTAAATCCATCCACTCCATATGTGTCAACTAACATTTGCAGTTGCTGATCGAACCAGTCAACCGTTTTTGGATTGGTAAAATCAAGTAACCCGCTTGCCCCGTTCCACCAGCGTATAATGGCTGCATGACCACTGCTGTCTTTTAACAACAAATTGTTGTCACGAAGATACCTGTATGTATATGAATCGGGGCTTACAAAGGGGCAAACCCATAACATAACTTTAAAACCCATTTGATGAAGCGAGTCAACCATCATTTTTGGATCAGGAATGCGGCCCGGATGAAAACTCCACGCACCATAATCCTCCTGCCAGTTATCATCCACCATGATGACGCCCGGAGGAAAACCATTGTTAAGGATATCCCTGGCATACTGTAGAATGTCTTTCTGGTTCTGATCATACATCAATTCAATCCAGGTATTGTATTGCGGATAGCGCACCAGATCTAGATCCGGAATTTTCCCGGAAGGAGGGAAGAAGGTTTGACTTGCTTTTTGATATGCTTCTCTCAGGCTTGTGGTTTTATCGGAATATTGAATAGTTCCGCCATACGATTCAACCTTCAGGGTGCCATCATGAAAAGAAATGGAAATGGGTTTCTCCGACCAGATGTATTGCCCATCAGCAGACAGCAACAAGGGCTGTATCTGGTTTCCATAATTGTTTCCATACATGTTTGCCTCGTAGGTGTTTTGGAATGGCATTAGCTCCCCATGATTAATTATGCCCGTCCACCAGTTTGTCTGTTGCTGATTTTCAAGAATTAGTCGGTCAGTTATTTTTTGCTGAGCAAAAAGGGCGTTGGAAACTACTGTGAGTATAAGCGAAAAATAAACGTATTTCTTCATTTTGAATAATTTTTTGAAAATGATGGTGTGAAAACAAGATTACTGGAAACGGTGTATCCCCTAACATCAGTGACATTGATGTAATATATTTTTAAATCCTCTGAAGGAACTTTTGTCTGAATCGTATTTCCATAAATTTTACATTCTTGATTAAACCAGGTTCTTCCGGTATTATGCTCGTTATCAAGTGTATAGTAAAGCATGGCTTGCATAATTCTGGTATCTGTATGTAGGTTAGCCACAATGGAATCACCATTAATTTCAGGTTTTGACAGGGTTGGAAGGGACGTGCTGTCAGCTAGATGATGATTCACAAAGGCGTATATTTCCTCTGGTTGGGTGCCCTGTCGATGTCCGTGCTCAAAATTAACGTCAATCCATAGTTTTCGGTTATCGACCAGCTCGTAAGTTTTGGCAAATATCCCAAGATGGTAATATTTATCATTGGTCCCATTCATAAAAAGCATGGGCATCGGGGCATGTTTTGCATAATTTGCCGGGTCCCAGTAGCGGATCCATTTTTTCATTTGGCGGTTTGTTAAAGTGTCAAATAAATTTCTGTCTGTCCAGAAGCTTCCTTCCTGGATAAATCCACAACCATAAACCGGAACAGCAACATCAAACCGGTTATCAATACCTGCCACCATGTTGGTAAGGTAGCCACCCCAACTCACCCCTGTGATGCCAGTTTTTTTTCTGTTAACTTCTTCGAAACTACGAAGGATTGAATGTGCCCGTATAATGTTGGATACCGCGTGAAACTGCCATTGCTGATGGAAACTGCTGTCAATATGATGAATCCGGTAGGTATCGTTTTGCGGTGGTCCACCGTTGGGCATTGACTTGCGCTGCATTTTACCATTATGCTGCACCGGTTTAGATCCGTTTAAGTCCATGGCAATGGCTGCGTAGCCTTTTTTTGCCCATTTATGAACCCAAAAATCAAACGCTGTTCCGCCGCCACCATGCACGAGTACCATTCCCGGAAAATTTTTCCGATTTGTTTCATGACCCAATGTAGACGGAGAAGCATAATATGCAAATACTTTTGTTTTTTGATGATTAAATAATTCCCCTTCATAGTATAAGGACCAGATGGAGTCTGTTGTATCTGCCCAGGTAAAGGGAGGTGGATTTTGAAGTTGTTCGAAATCCCAGGGTATCTCTTCCGGAATTTCTCCGCGTGGATCAATTACATCTTTATATTTACATCCAAATAAAAGAGCGCTAAGCAGGAAAACAATATGAACGAATCTTATCAACTGCATATTTCTATTTTTCAAGTACCATTAATGCTGCCGGATACCAGGCATTTCCTTCAAACATTCGCGGGTTATCCCTGTATTTATCACGTCTGTTTTCCATCAGGATTGATGCTTTATCAACGGAATCATTTGATATGGTTATTGTTACCGTGTGTGTTTTTTGATCCAGGTTATCATCCACGATAAAATAAGACAAACGGTGATATACGGTGTATTTATCGAAACGCAATATTTCTTTTTCAGGTTGATCGTCTGTTTTTACTATAATTTTTCCGCAATCAGGTCCAATGACATCGTAAATGCCAACCAATTTACCTGTAAAAGTATATGTCAGTCTGTCCCCAGCATCATCTGAATACCACAATGCAGGCAAATTACTTTTTTGATCAAGGTTTCTAACAAAGTTGCGGGCTGTGTCGTTCACATGGCTCCAGGTACCTTGCAGCATGTCACGATTGACAGGGATTAATGCGGCATGTTCATAATTATTTTCAATGAATGGTTCCTTAAGCAAATGATTGCACGGATCTGCATTATCATCCATTTTTTTAAAGCTTCGAATGATGGCTTCATTGTATAATTTATGCCCGGTTTCGGGGAACGGATGTACGCCGTCTGATGAAAAAACCATCGGCTTTTGCTGGGGATTGACAGGTCGTTCGCCTTTAAAAATAATTTTCCCATCATCAAGTAAACGGGTTATTTCAACTCCAAAGTGAATGCCCGGAATGCCGTAATGTTCTGCAATTTCTTCCATTAAGCTGGCCGTTCTCGGGAAATAACCGTTTTGAAGCTGTTCCAACATGGAAAGTTTAACTGTATATACAAAACAAATGTCGGTTTTTGGATTATGGCGCCACGTTTTCCTAACAATGCCTTCCATGGATTTATAAATTTCATTATCGGACAGCCCTTCATCATTCACGGCGAATTCAACAAATAAAAGATCAGGATCATGTTTCAGCACATCGTTTTCCAGGCGAAAAACCCCCAATCTGGAGGGCGTACCGCCGATGGAAGCATGAATTTCTTCAAATTCAGCCTGAGGATAGGTGTTTTTCATCCATTCCTTGGAATGCACCCTCCACCCTGGTTGCTGGGTAATACTGCCTCCCAGGTAAGCCACCTTTACGGTTTGATTATTCTGAATTTTTTTGAAAAAATTTGGTAATCCTTTCCTTATGGTTACTTCTGTTGCCTTTTTTAAAGAATAATCGAAATCTTCTCTAACAATAGTTGGCTGCCCACTTATATATCCCAATGAAGCCAGAAAACGATCGGTTTGATAAACCGTTTCGGTATAATATTTCTGATATTGGTAGTTGAAAAAGGCATGTCCCTGACCTTCATACAAAGAAAGATCACATCTGCTGCCGGCGTCCTGCATTTTTTTTTGATACAATTTTGCTGTCTTCATAGGGACTAATTCATCTTCGGTTCCAAAAAAAACAATTGTTGGAGGTGCACCGGTTGAAATGTTGTGTATGGGTGATATTTCTTTATATCGATTGCCAATACGCTCATAACCGTAGCCTTGCGGGCCGTTATCGTAAACCGGATTGAAAAGCACCAATGCATTTGGTTTTGAACTTATAGAATGGTTTTCTTCCGGTTCTTCCAGACCCTGAATGTTTCCGGCAGCAGCAGCGAGATGACCACCTGCAGAACCACCCGCAGCAATGATTTGATTTCTATTTATTTGCATTCTGTCTACATGCTCCCGCACATAACGAATAGCTGATTTTGCATCCTTAACCGCATCAAACGGAGTAGTACCATGCCTTTCACTCACCCTGTAATTTGCAAGGATTCCTATCATTCCTCTGGAAGAAAAATAGTTGGCATGTGGTTCAAACTGTCTGGTGTCACCGGAACGCCATCCACCGCCATGAAAAAACACAATAGCCGGATAGTTTTTCCCAGCTATCATATTTTCAGGATAAAAAACCTTCATTTCAAGATTTATGCTATCAACCGACTTATAAATAAAGGTTTCCTGATCGATACTGGCGTTTCC
Organism: uncultured Bacteroidales bacterium; assembly: GCA_964486145.1. Classification (GTDB taxonomy): domain Bacteria; phylum Bacteroidota; class Bacteroidia; order Bacteroidales; family JAAAOM01; genus CAZAMT01. The sequence continues at coordinate 13,115 of CAZAMT010000033.1, read as the reverse complement.
AGGTAAAACAAAATCAGGTTCTTCCGCTGCACATGAAAACAGCAGGTAAAGAAATTGAAATAAACCAATAAACATTCGTTTTTTGATCATCATGTTGTATATTAAAAAGCAGTTCTTGGAATATAGGTTGCTTCAACCCGTGCATCAATTATAACATCTGATTTAACCTGAAATGCCCGGTTCAAATATTCACAAGCTTTTGTCTTCTCATTAAGTTCAACAAAAGCTTTTCCAATCAGATATTCAGACATGGCTTTATCCATAACATCATCCGCTGATTTCAGTTTGTTTAAGTTATACTCAACAAGTGACTGAAGAATAATCTTTGATTCTCCCTGTTTCTTAAGTTTTTTACAGGCCAAAGCCCGATAGTACTCGCTTTCTGATCCTTCTCTGGATAACCCATTCATGGTTTTTTCCCACATTTCATTTGCTTTCTTCTTCATCCCCAACCCGTCATATGCCAATCCTTTGATAAAAAATGGCCGATTGTAAACCGGTTTGGCAGGCCAGATATCACGCAGGTTTGGTGGATACGTCATCCCTTTTTCAATATGTACTAAGGCTTGTTTATAATTGCCTGTTTCCATCAGGAACTCTGCTTTACCAAAATGGGCTTCGGCAAACAAGGTATGGTAATACGGTTTTTCATAATTGATTTCTTTTGGGAAGAAATGGGTTTGTTCCATCAATTCAATGGCCTTATCGTAATTTTGTGTTTCGATGGAAAATCGGGCATAACGTATTACAAGTTCATCATGTTGTAGAATAACTGCTTCATGGTTTGTAAACAAGTTTTCCCGCTTTGATGGCATGTTAAATGCCTGGTACAGGTGGTCCAGTTCAAAAATGATGCGTTGATCTTTTGGAGCATGTGTTAACGCCTTTTCAAGAAGCTTCAGCGTTTTTACTGTATCCCGGTTGACATACCAGTGAGCCCCTGCCAGGTTATGCATGGTCAAAACAATATTTTCATCTATTTGAAGTGATTTTTCCCATGCTTTCATTGCTGCGTCATGATTTCGGTAATACGCCAAAAGATTTCCCTTGTAAAACCAGGTATTCGCATCTTTTGGATTTTCATTCAAGGCAGCATCCAATACATATGCAGAAAATCGTTGGTGAGGGAAAACAAATGAATGGAAATGCTCAGAAGCTAAATTATAATGACTGGAAGCAATTTCATAGTTATCTGTTTTTTGATAACAATATCCAAGATAGTAATGCATCATGGGATAAACATCAACCTGTTTTTCATTAAAATGGTTAATCCCCTCTTCCAAAAGAATGATTGCATCCTCCCATGCATCAATTTGCATGTAAAAAAGAGCATTGTTAATGTAAAGATGAGATCCGGTAAATGTCTTCGTTTCCCTGTCAAACAACCGGTGAATTTCCACAGTTTGTTGTGGAGAGTTATCAGTTAAATGCCACTTTTCAAGGATTGCAGGAAAGGATAAGGGATCCAAAAGCAGAGACTTTTGTATGGCTTTTTTTGCCTGAATTGTTTGATTTAATTTTCGACAGGCATAAGCCAGGTAATTGAATACTTCGGGATGGTTTGCACCTGCCTTTGCAGCCTCCTTTAAATATTCACTTGCCTGATGGTATTTTTTTTCTTTTAATGCAATTTTCCCAAACCAAAGCGGAGCCAGTACCTCATATTCCTTATTTCTCCCTGCTATAGCCAAATATTCCTTTGCCTCCTTCAGCTTACCACCTTCAAAAGCCACCAGTGTAAGGTAAAAAAAGGTTTTTGACGCTTCGTTCAGATGATCATTCTTTAAAGATTGCTGCAGATATTTTTTTGATCTAACGAGATCTCCCCTGAAATAATAAATAACTCCTAGTTCCCTGTTGGCCCTTGATTCAAGTGAATCCAGTTTTAACATTTCCATATAAACCATTTCTGCCTCCGTTGAAAAAGGATCCTGGTAAAAACTTTTTCCCCTGGCATATAATTGGTCCAATAACATGCTATCGATATTGCTGTGTTTAGTTGGTATTACGGGTGTTTCATAGTTTTTGTGAGCTGTTTCATATGTTATGAGCTGTTGATTGTCATCCCAAACTTTTACAATTAATGAATCATATTCGGTTTCTTTTGGTAATTTAAATTCACCTATCCATGGATTATGGAGGGTAAGATTGGTATTCTTCTCATAGATTATTTCATTAGTTCTGGCATTGACAACAGCAATTCTTGCATCTTCGATAGGTCTTGTAGCCTGAATGGATAGTGTTATATTCTTTTTTGTTTCCTTTTGAATATTCAGGCATATATCCCTGGTGGCTTTCACAAACCCTCCCATATTTTTAATGGGATACCAGTATACCGTAAATTCTTTTATTTCCTGAGGATGAAGCCATGCATATCCATATCCAAGGTTATCCCAAAATGCCTGCACCTGCAATTCGATATATCCCCCGTTATGATCACTTAGCAAGCTATCCCAAATCCTGCCTTTGTCATGTGAACCCCACGTGAAATATTTTTTACCTGGAGCAAAACGATGATCAGCTACAATAACGGTACCTGCATCAATGGTGTCATCATGGGAATAGCATCCCCAGTAATCTTCTTTTAATCCCTGTCCTTCAACAAATACGGAGAAAGTCCGCTTCAAATTCTTAAACCAACGGGCATCGGTCTTCCCATCAAATAATGGCCAGGGCCACATGGTGTTTTTTCCATGTCCGGTAAAATGGCTCCCTTTGGGATATATAACTTCCAGTTCTTCAGAGGTGTGCATGGCTCCATTTAAGGAAGAGGCAAATGGTACAGGATATGGAGCAATACTTATCAGTTTACAGGTTGTTTCAACATATAATCTATCCGGATGTAGCTTAATTTCAGTCTGCCATTTCATATGCCGGACAGGTTCAATCTCAGTCACAATTACTGACTTTGAACCGTCCGGATATTCTTTGGTGATATAGCTTAGTTTTTCCAGTTGTGTATAACCATGGCCTCCGGGATGATTCCATTCTAATCCTCCGGCAAGCCATGCCTTACGAATGGCAATGTCAGCAGGCTTAATCACTTCATTGAAATAAATAAAATCCCATCCGTTTCGTTTATCGATGGCGCCTTGTAACCTACCCCGGAGATCGGGTATAACCCAGGTTTGCAGGTATTTATTTTCCAGGCATACTGCCTGGTAGGAGATATCCTCTCTTTCTCGTGTGAAATGCTCCTGAAGGGTGTACGGATAAACCGTCCTGTCACCACGAAAAACCACGGATCCCGGATATCGGTAATCTTTGAAAATGGCATGCTTTTCATCAGGCCCCATCACATAGGTTGGCAAAACCATTTCTTCTTCAGTTAAACTCACCTGGGCAAGTCCGGATAAGAAATAAAAATAACTTAGTAAAATAAGAAGGCTCATGTATTTCATGGTGCAAATAGCTAAAATTTAACTGTTTGGGCTTTGTATTTATAAATAATTTGTTTCTCCTCTAATCCCGGAATGAGAATTATTCGCAATTGTTTTTTTTCCTTTTTGAAATCATCATTTACATCTGCCGGCGAAATGGTTAATACGCGGTTCGTATCATCCCATTGAAAATTTGTAAGATGATATTCCCCATTTTTATAATCCAGGGTTTGTCCGTCGTCTTCGTAGAGTTGGTATGTTCCATTTTCTCCCGTATAAATCAAAATTTTCATGGGATCATTCACAGGCTGATCAACATATTGCCTGATGGGTTCAATCGGAATTATCGACCCTGCTTTTACATAGATTGGCATGTCTTCCAGTCCAACAAACCTCTTAATGAGCTGTTTACCTTTGTATTTGCGCTTTGTCCAGTAATCATACCACGTACCTTTGGGTAAATATACCGTTCTGAATGTTGCTTTTTCTTTGTAAACAGGGGCAATCAGGATGTTTTCTCCCCAGAAATACTGGTCATCAGCCTGAATGGCATTTTCATCTTCAGGGTGATAGAGCCACATTGCTCTCATCATGGGGAGTCCCTGTTTGTGTGCCTGCCAGGCAAGGGTGTAATTATAAGGTAATAACCGGTAACGTAGCTCCAGGTATTTGCGACATAAGGGCTCCACATCTTCATTATGTAATTCTTCTTCAGGAGGCAGGCCAACCCCTTTTGTATCTTTTTTGTTTTCAACATGTCCTATCTTTCCTGTATTCCATCCCCACGGTGTATGTAAATGCCAGCTTCGTCCGTGAGAACGAAAGGAAGGGCAAAACGCGGCAAACTGGAACCATCGGACATACATCTCTCCGGTATATTCGGGGGTACTTACAAAGCCACCGATATCCGTTCCCCAGAAAGGAGAGCCGCTCACTGACCAGTTGATACCCAAGGCTATCTGCTCTTTCAGGGTTTCCCAAGTTGAATAAACATCACCGGACCAAATCCAGCCACCATACCGCTGCATGCCGGAATATCCCGTGCGATGTAAAGAAAAAGGCCGTATGGTTGGATGATCTGATAAAGGTCCTTTAAAATACATTCGGTGACGTGCCAACTTCGCATCCACAGCCAGTTGATCACCTATATCAGGCCAAAAACCATCAATTCCCAATTCTAAAAGCGATTCATGCTTTTTCCAGTAATTTTGAATATGCCCGGTATCTGCTGGCAATACTTTTATATCGTTGAAAGAACCATGTAAATTTTGTGGTGGTCGCAGCACATGGAAAATGGTTTTAAAATGCATGGATTTCAAATGATTTATCTGCTTTTTAGGTTGTGGGAATACTTTCGGATTGAACTCAAAAGAGCCGTGTCCAAGGTTCCATCCTGACGGGGTATATCCAGTGCCCAGATAAATGAGTGCATCGCATGGGAGTTTTTTATTCCTCAGGTTTGTTGCCACCTCCATTACCTCCTCCGGTCCTGCCAGGGTACGGTGACTTTGCATGTAGCCCATACTCCATTTGGGTGGCAGGGGTGGTGAACCGGTTAGCCTGGTATATTCGGAAATAATCTTTTTTGGATCTTCATTGAAAATGAGAAAAAAATCGACAAACAGCGAATCGTTTGATTGAACCAGAAACGATGCTGACGGTAATCGCAAATCAAATTTAGGATAATACGGTTTGTGCATGAACAAGCCCCAACCTTCCGGACTTATAAGAAACGGAATGGGTACCCGAGATCCAAAAAGTTCAATTTCACCGGGGAAAGTGCCCGGTTCCATGTTGATAAAGCTGTTTTTCCGGTTATAAGCCATTCCTTCCTGGCCAAGACCAAAGATACCAGCATCACCTGGTTTAAAAAATATTCGCTCTTCCGTTTCATCAAATTGAATTCTCTGAAGTACCTTTTGTTGATCATCTTCAATGAGTATCGTTAGCGGTGATTCCTGAACTTTGATATTCAGTTTATTCAATGACCCCTGGAAAATGTTATTTTCTTTTGAGAGGATGATCGGTTTGTAACTTATTTCTTCGAGTACCGGGTATCCATTTACATTCTGGATTGATTGATCATCCCTGCCGGAAACAGTTATCCTTAAAACAGCATCACCTGAAGTTGCCAAATGCAAAGTGCATTGTCGTCCGGCAAAGGTAAATGCCTGTGAAAATCCCTGAAATGAGAGCAAAAAATATAACAGTGGTAATGTATAGCAGAACTTCATCATCGCAATAATAAAAGAGTTTGTTAATCAACTTTCACAACATGGTTTTTCAGGATTCCAATATGCTCAATTTCCACCTCTACTGTATCACCCGCTTCCATATTTTTTGTTGTGCCAGGAGTCCCAAGAAACAACACATCTCCCGGGTTGAATGTAATGTAATAACTCAGGTAACTCACGCATTCTTCAAGACTGAAAAACATATCGCTTGTGCGCTGGGATTGCACAGTTTCACCGTTTAGACGTGTTTCAATAAGCAGGTCATTGTAATTTAATCCATGAACAATCCAGGGGCCTAACGGACCAAATGTATCTGTGGCTTTGGCCAGCAACCACCGGGGATCTTCACGTTGCCAGTTTCTTTCTGAAACATCATTGCCAATGGTTACCCCCAGGATATGATCAGTGACTTCTTCTTTGGAAATATTTTGCGTTTTCTTACTGAATACGACAGCTAATTCTCCCTCGTAATGCAGGTTAGTTGATTTTCCGGGCATTTCAATATTATCTTCGTGACCAACAATACAAGTAGGTAATTTCGCAAAGAACTGGTAATTGTCAATCGGATACTCAAGGTATCTTTCATCGCCATAAAATTCATACAAATCCATCATGGCCATATGAATAACGCCATTCGGATATTGCCAGTAGTTGAACTGGCTTTCTATCCTGATGTTTTCATCAATTGCCAAACCGTGTGTTGTCTTATAAATCTCCCCAGTTTTTGTATGAATAAACGTATGCGTGGTATTCTCAAAAACATGATTTACTACCCTGAGCAATGCTTCTTCATCTGTATTTTTATTTTGCCCTAATGAAAGGATGGTTATGCTTAATAAAACGAGATTAAAAACTAATTTCTTCATGATTCCTGCACTGACTGTTATTGACTTAACATAGCTTTCAATTTGAGTATTTCAACACCCGCATGCAACATGGCACCTGTTCCGTGAAAATCATTGTGAGGTGTAGGCCGGGTATAATAAAAAACCAGATCATCCCTGATTCCGGTTCCCTTGCAAACATCGGTTATTTCCCCATCTTTATTTATCCGGGTTTTTAGACCATCCCAGCCCTGCAGGGCAATGGTCCGGTATCGTTTATCAATCCACCCTTCGTTAATACCTTTAGCTACTGCATAAACAAACATTGCAGTGCATGAGGTTTCGAGATACGAATCAGGCTTGTCAAGGATTTGATGCCAGAGCCCCTTTTCACTTTGGTAACGCGAAAAACCGACAATTTGCTGCTCAAATATGGAAATTAACGTATCCCTTTTTGGATGATTTTCAGGGAGAAAATCAAGCAACTCGGCCTGCGCCATCGCAGCCCAGCCATTTGCCCTTCCCCAACGGGCAACGCCGTTTTCTTTCAAATCATCGTAATAACAATGGAAATAAAGCTGCATGTTATCATCAAAGAGGTATTCGGTAAACTGAATGACTTGCCTCGCAGCGAAATCAAAATATTTCTGGTCACCGGTATATTGTCCCATTCTTGCCAGGAAAGGAATACTCATGTACAGATCATCAAGCCAGAGTGTCATTTCATGTGGTTCCGGCCGGGAAAGGGTTCCATCGTCCAACCGGTGTACCTCATTCAATATAAAATTTCCTGCTTTGCTTATATATTTTTTATATTCAGGCTTTGGATTATTCTCAATTATTTCTATCATTCCAGCCCCCAGTGCTCCGCAATCGTCAAGTTTTTCCATTCTGAAAAAGCCCAGGTATGCATACGTCCTGATATCATTGTTGTACAACTTCTCTAAATAATCCGCGTTTTCAAAGAAAAAAGCGTAATTTCTGGCAGGGTATTCAAGATACCTGGTATCATTCAGATAATTACCAAGTTCGAGCATTCCAAGGTGGATAACACCGTTAGAATATTTCCAGTGATTATAGATGCTTTTTAAATGGATATTTCGATTGACTGGTAATTCTTTTGCATTGGTGTATACTTCTCCGGTACTTCTGTTAACAAAGCTGTAATCGGTATTTGCAATTACCTGATCGGCGATGGATCGTATGATGACAGTATCATTTTGTTGTCCGTTACTTGTGTTCAGACATAAAATGAAAATCAGAATAAAGAATATTGATGTAATCCTCATATTTTATTTGTTTTTTGATGTTTTGTTTCTGTTAAACCACACAGTCATATCCCCTTCCCCGCGGTGAGCCCAGGTGTAATATGGAATGGCAACCAGGTTTCGGAAGTTTCCGGATGTATCTGTTACTTCACCTTCAATGGTTGCAATGCCATGCAACATGTTTTCCCTGAAGACCGGTTTTAAGTCAGCATCATCGGGTATTACAAGGTCGTGAACTGAAGGATTTACCGGCCATTCTGCACAATATACCAGCGGCCCGCATTCAAGGGCAACTTTGTTTTGATTTGCCTCCACCTTTTCATGCGCAATTACGCGTTTGATATTCATTGGAAGTGATATATGAATAACATCCCCTTGGTGCCATTTCCTATCCAGTTGAATAAATCCTTTTTGAGTATCTTTTTGAATCAATAATTCATCATTTACCTTTATGACAGGACTTGCCTGCATTTTGTCATGATATTTGTATAAATCTGAAGGTACCGGCGTGTTGTGCGCCCATCCCGGAATACGAAGGTTAACTGTAAATTTACCGGATTTTACCGGGGTCACCATTATTTTCACTTCTCCCTTCCAGGGATAATCGGTTTCTTGTTTAATATGTATGGTGTTCGAAGCCAACTCAATATCAGCTTGATTTTCAGTGAAAAGGTTGATATACAACACATCTCCCTTTGTAGCATAAATGAATTGCTGAACCTGAGGGATAAATCTCAGAATGTTGTTTGTACAGCAGCCTTTCCACGGGCCGCGCACCACATTACCACTGGCTGGTGAGATCAGGTTGTTTTGGTAAAAGAACCGGTTTCCCTCAACCGAAACCATGGAAAGCCCGTTGTTATAAATAATCCTTTCCAGTACATCAATGTACTGAGCATCACCATGAAGCTGAAACATTCGGTAATTCCATAGCGCATTAGCAATGGCCGCGCATGATTCACAATAAGAATCATTTGGCAGTTCATAGTTTTCGCCAAAGCCTTCCCAGTTGCCTAACTCCCCGTTTTCACGCATTCGTTTATGAAAGGAACCAATACCCCCGGTAATGTAAAGTTTTTTACCTACAACGTTGTTCCAAATACGGTCAAGTGCATCCATGTAAGGCTGATGGTTTTTTTCCATTGCAACATCGGCCATGCCCATGTACAGGTAGCCGGCCCTTACAGCATGACCAACTGCTTCCGATTGTTCTGCAACCGGTTTGTGTTTTTGCCTTTCCAACTTATGGGGATCTTTATCCCGCTCGGTGCCCCGTTCTTCCAACAGAAACAAAGCCAGGTTGAGGTACTCTTCATTACCGGTTACCTGGTATAACTTCATCAGGCCAACTTCAATTTCTTCATGTCCGGGTGTGATACCTCGAATGTTGTCTTCACCAAACAAGCTGACCATCATATCTGCATTTTTGATGGCAATATCAAGGAAATTTCGCTTACCGGTAGCCAGATAATGTGCTACAGCTCCTTCATACATGTGCCCCGGATTGTACATGCGATGGTTTGTGCCCATATTCTCAGGGTTAAACTCAATGCCCAGCGCAGCATCGCGTGTATGCAAATGTCCGTTATCCCATTGAGCGGCCCCTATTAATTCGATCAACGAATCAAGCTGATTTTCCATACCGGGTATTTCCCTGTCCATCATGCAGTAGCTTACCCCCTCAATGTATTTGTAGACCTCCGAATCGGCATAACCGTGTAAGGTTCCCGGATATTCTCCTTCTTCCAGTCCGGCAGCTATCCGGAAATTTGTATAATACCCGTGTTCGTCCATCTGCTGATAATTATGAGCAATGGTGACATCACAATTGGTTTTTATTCGATTTCCCCAAAACGAATCATCCTTAAACATTACATCATTTATACCTACCGGCTCAATAGGAGAATCCGGTTCTGTTTTTTCACCACTGGAACACGAAAAAGCGAATAACAATGATATACATGCGATAAATTGAATATAATTCATATGTCTATTTTTTAATAAATTTTCCAATCAGATGCGTTCCGGAATTGACGTAATACAAACCCGGAGGTAAATTTGATACATGAATTGTAGCAGGTTGAATGTGATTTTCAGAAAGAACTTTTTGTCCTGAGCAATTAATAATGTCAATCGAAGCCTGTTTACTGTTAAAGGATATTTGATTAACAGATATCCAGTCATCAGCGGGATTCGGAAAAATATTGTACGGAGTCAATTCCTTGTTGAAATCAGAATTTACATATGTATAAACAAATGCCCCGATATCCCATCCGCTACCGTTTGTATTTTGATCAAGGTGTTGAACCTGATCAGGCCATTTTGAAAGTGGATGCAGACCACTTGAGTACATTGTATCCAGCTTCTCGCCATTATCAATGGCAGGTGACGCTGGTTTTAATGTAAAATCTGCATTCATGGGATCGGCAAACATTGGATCAACATTTAAACTGTTTTTGTCTTTTCCAGAATAGGATCGCCATTCGCCAATATTATGAAATTCCTGGCCATCCTGAATGATCCCAAAACGGTCGTTATTGCACCAAATATTGTAATCCGATGCCTTTGGATTTGGACCATCAATATACAATCCAATGCGGCAGTTCATGGCAATGTTATTTTTTATAATGTTTTCACTGTGTTTTTGTTGAAAGCCATATTGACAATCATAGGCTACATTACCAATCGCTGTTGCTGTCAGTTCTTCCTGGAGCGCGTAACCCGGTCCACGATTGCATCCATATGCAATGTTGTAAAGCAATAATACACTTGATTTTGGGTGATGACCTGACATTTTAAAATGGCTCCAGGCATCATTATCCTCCGAATCATAACCAATATTATATCTCCAGGTGCCGGTTGTATATCCGTTTCCTCCATCCGAGGCATCATATTCCGCACCCTGCTGACAGTCATGGGAAATGCAATATTCGACCAGATAATCATGACAATTTTCAAGGTGAATGTTATCACAACTGTCCCATTCATCTTTGGTACCAGCGTGATGAAAATAACATCTTCGCACCACCACAAAATTTTTATCCTGAACATAAATGCCATGACCGGCAGCCGGACCAATTTCCAGGTTTTCAAAAGTATTGTAACTTCCCCTGTTCCCTTTAATCCCGGAGTTTTTGAAATAACGGTCCTGACCAGTGGTTTCAATCCTTAAATCCTGAATTTTGATATAACTTACATCGCTAATCTCTATACCCAACTGATCATTCGTGGTAATCAATGGCTTCGCACCATCGCCGTAAGCTCCAATGACAATCCATGCATAACTTAATCCGGTATTGTCAACTTTAATCGTCGATTTGTAGGTAGTACCTCTTTTTTGCAAATAGGTATTCCCGGGTTTCCAGAGAACATCGTTCCATGATTTGTAAGGTGAATCAATGGAACCTTCTCCGCCTGCAGTAATTGACGGGTCGACATAAATGGTGTCGGCAAAAAGGACTGTTTGTAAAGCGAATCCAAAAATGATTGTAACTATTGTTTTCTTCATATTAATTTAAATTATTCCATTTCGTAACCCTCACCAGTCTGAAAATGCCATCATTCTCACCGGTTACTCTAATCTTGAAATCCATGTTCCCGGGAAGCGTTTCACCAGGATAAAAATCGGGTATGCTGAATACGGCGGTCTTCCATTCACCTGAATTTCCCACACTCACTTTTGGTGTTGACCATAAGCCTTCCTTTTTTGGATATACCACCTGCCATGTAGTTTCCATCGAGTCGAGGTATGTTACAAATAACTGAATGTCATGCTGTTCATTAAACCACTCCTTAGAAACATTAAAATAGAGGGAAGTTTGGTCTTCAGAAAGGTTTGTACTGCGGGCTTTGTATTCATACCCACGGGCAGATGCCCACTGATGAAGGTTATGGATATCAAATTTAATTACCGGTTTGGTTTGACCATCAGGGCCGATATCCCGCTGCCAGACCCATCGTTCAAAATTTTTAACTGGCCGGTCACCAATGTTTTCGCCATTTTCTTTGATATGAACGTACCCTTCACGTAAATTGCAAAACCCATCCAACGATGTTTCGGGTGTTTTACCAAGAGAAAGTTGCATGTACCTGGTTATTTCGGGCCATTTGAAACAGGCTTCTTTTTTAATCCATACCCAGTTACGCCGCATTTGAAGAAGGCGGAGATTGCTTGTAAACCACCGGTATTCTTCAAATTCAGCCGGGCCAAAGGTTCTGCGTGGCCCCGGGAAAATATATGCTTCGTTTTCAGTAAACCATACCCTACCTTCTTTTACCGGGGGATAATCATCGTTAAAAATAATGTAGCCATCATCATTTACCACGTTACCATAGCCGGCTGTTAAGTACCTGTTCCAAACTTCAACCTGACCATCACGTCCACCCATACCTTTATCGATGGCCCGTGCCAGTATTTCCTGTTGTATCGGCCGATATTTTTCAGGTAACCCTGGTACGGTCGGTTCCCAGTCGTTAAACACGATTTTATGTTCCTGTTTCCTGAAAGCATCCGCCCACATATCGATGAAGCGAAACATATAGGTTTTGTAATTTTCCAGGTCAAGCTGCAGTTCTTTTTCAGCACGTTGTATTTCTTTCTTTCCACTGCGGAAGCCCCCTTCACCCCAATGTGAATCGTTAAACCGGCATTCGACCCAGGCCATTTTCGGGTGATCTTTATAGCGTGCACCCAGGGTGTCGAGAAACATCTCAAGTGCATCAAGAAAAACCGAATTGGGGATCCATGCTGCGACAGCGCCATCTGTAAGGTATTCAACCTCTTTTTTTCCTTTCAGCCACAAGGGTTTCTCAGCAACCTTGCTAAAGTCTTCCAACCAACGTGGCAACATGGGATCCCCTTCATGCAACGTGCCTGTGCCATGCAGTTTGGTTTCTTCCCTTACCGAACGGGCATATATTCGTGGCCACAACGCAAATCCCAGTCCGGGAATTTCATCATTCAGTATAGAATCGATTCTTTTATCAATGTAAGAGAAATCGTAAATACCGGGTTGGGGATTCACATCTGCCCAGTCGAAAATAATGTATTCGGCAAAATACACGTTATTTGTATCTTCCAGGGGATAGATTTCCTGCCAGTCATTCACCCATTTCCAGTTGCCCCAAATCCATGTAAAACCCGTGTTTGGAGTTGGTTTAACATTAGAGGGAAGCGACCAATCGAAACCAGGTTTGGTATACAACAATTCCGACTTATTGGTATTGCAACCAAACAATACCGGTATTAGAAAAAAAAATAAAATATTCAGGCTTTTTTCAGTATTTATCATCTGTTTCATGTGTTTAAAATTTGTGTCCAAACCTGAAATTTGGCACTTATTTCAATCGTGGTAGTGCTTGCTCCGATTTGTCGGAGGTCTGTTTCATTTTTCATTCAGGTTAATTTCT
>CAZAMT010000032.1:0-22707 GCA_964486145.1 uncultured Bacteroidales bacterium | reverse complement strand
TCAATCTGCCGGAAGAGGCTCCTGACAAGGTTGCATCTGTTGTTGTGCTGGAAATATAATAAAGCCGGTATGAATGCTTATTGTAAATGCGGGTTCAATGATTGAATTCGCATTTTTTTAAACACATCAGTCTATTCTGCGAATTTCAGTACCTGTCATACTTTTTTGTCCAGAATAAATCAATTGGATAAGGTAAAAGCCATGATATATGAAATACAGGTACAGGACAATGGTTAATTCAAATGAAGCTACTCATAAATTGTCGTAGTTCAGCGCCTTTTGAAATGAATTTTATGCTTGATTAGTATTAATATTCGCATTCTGAAGTAAGTAAAAAAATTATTAATATATTTGCCCGGCAAATTAAAATACAATAGACTTATTTATAAATATTTAAAATAAAATTTTGAAATGCATAACAAAGGAGCGATCATCGTTGTTGCCGTTTTATTTGCAATCGCGAGTTTATACCAACTTTCATTTACCTTCGTTTCCTGGAAAATTAAACAGGATGCACGCGAATTTGCCGATGGTAATCTTGCCAAAGAACTAACTTATCTTGATTCTATTGGAGGTCAGGAAGTTTACAATATTGGTATTGCCAGTTTTACTTACCGACAAGTGCAGGAAAGGGAATTGAATCTTGGCCTTGACCTCAAAGGTGGGATGAATGTTATTTTAGAGGTTTCTGTAGTAGATATCATTCGCACAATGGCAAACAACAGCCAGGATACCACGTTTCAGCAGGCCCTTGCTCTGGCCAACCAAAAACAACGAAACAGCCAGTCTGATTTTGTAACCCTTTTTGGTGAATCATTTGAAGAAATTGATCCCAACGGGCGATTAGCCGCCATTTTTAATACTCCGGAACTAAGGGATGAAATAAGCTTTAATTCAACCAACGAAGAAGTGCTCAGTGTGATCAGGTCTCGCACAAAAGCAGCCATCGACAATTCGTTTAATATTCTTCGTAGCCGTATCGACCGGTTTGGTGTTACACAGCCCAATATTCAGCAACTGGAAACCAGCGGAAGGATTCTTGTCGAACTTCCCGGCGTAAAAGATCCCGAACGTGTGCGAAAACTGCTTGAAGGAACCGCAAACTTAGAGTTCTGGGAAACATACCTGAATTCTGAACTTTATCCGAACCTTCTGGAAGCCAACGAAGTCATAAAAGAAATTGAACAGGCCCGTGAAAGGGCATCGCAAGCAGATGTAACCGCGGAAGCATCAGATGTGGCAGCACAAGATGAAACTCCCGGCCTGGAAGAAGAACAACCGGAAGATACATCAGCCATTTCTTTGTTGGATCAAATTGAAAGTGATACCGCTACAGCCGACACAACTGAAGCTCCCGGAGCAGATGTATTCGCAGATTATCCGTTGTTCCGTTATTTGAAACCACTCCAATCAAGAGATGGCCAGCTCATTGACGGATCGGCCGTTGGATTTGCACACTATCGTGATACAGGCAAAGTGAATGAATACCTGAATATGAAGCAGGTGATGGCCGCTTTCCCCAGGGATGTGAAATTCTTTTGGGATGCATCCCCGTCAAAGTACATCGAAGGAGATGAGTTTTATGAATTGCACGCCATTAAGGTAAGCAGCCGTGATGGTGAACCACCACTCGATGGAGATGTGATTACAAACGCCCGGGTAGGACTGGCTCAGTTTAGCAACGAAGTGGAAGTGAATATGTCCATGAATACCCAGGGAGCTAAAACCTGGGCCCGAATGACAAGGGATGCTTCCAGCCAGACACCACACCGTTTCATAGCCGTTGTTCTTGACGATTATGTACGATCATCGGCCAGGGTAAGTGAAGAAATTAAAGGCGGGAACACACGTATAACAGGTAATTTTAACCAGGAAGAAGCAAATGACCTGGCCAACATTCTCGAATCCGGTAAAATGCCGGCTCCCGCAAGAATTATACAAGAAGCTATTGTTGGGCCTTCCCTTGGTCAGGAAGCCATCAGCGATGGTCTCAATTCATTCCTGATAGCTTTTCTGGTAATTTTAATGTACATGGTATTTTATTACAGCCGAAGGGCAGGTGTTGTTGCAGATATCGCGCTACTGTCAAACATGTTCCTGTTGATTGGCGTGCTTGCATCGTTGGGTGCGGTGCTTACATTGCCGGGAATCGCCGGTATTGTGCTAACAATCGGTATGTCAGTTGATGCAAACGTGCTTATTTATGAACGAATTCGTGAAGAATTAGCGGCAGGAAAGGGCGGCAAACTTGCAGTTGCAGATGGTTATAAAAATGCTTACTCGGCAATTATTGATGCAAACGTTACCACCCTGTTAACTGCGCTTATCCTCTTCCTTTTTGGTACCGGACCAATCAAAGGTTTTGCAACTACATTGTTAATCGGTATTGGAACATCCTTATTTTCAGCCATCTTTATCACCCGGCTTATTTTTGAACATTTCCTGAAAAAAGGATACAACCTTACTTTTGCAACCAAAATTACAAACAATGCATTTAAAAACACCAAGGTAAGATTTATCCATAACAGGAAAATATTTTACGTTATTTCCGGACTAATAATTGCTGCAGGAATTACCTCACTTGCACTACGAGGGCTAAACTATGGAGTTGACTTTACCGGTGGACGAACCTATGTTGTGCGGTTTGACGAATCCGTGAATACAGTTGATATCCAAAATATGCTTGCAGATGACTTTGGCCAGGCACCGGAGGTGAAAATTTTTGGGCAGGATAATCAGGTGAAAATCATTACAAAATACAGAATTGAAGAATCAGAACCCGAAATTGATTCAGAAGTTGAAGAAATACTGTATATGGGTTTGAAACCACTTCTGGATGATGATGTGTCCAAAGAAGAATTCCTTAGTGATTACAGAGTGAGTTCCCAAAAAGTTGGTCCAACCATTGCCGATGATATAAAAATACAGGCCGTTTATGCAATTTTGTTTTCTCTAATCGTTGTATTCTTGTACATACTCATTCGTTTTAAAAACTGGCAGTATGGTTTGGGAGCTGTGGCAGCCCTTATTCATGATGCACTGCTTGTATTGGGGATATTTTCGTTGTTTTATGGAATTCTTCCGTTCTCGCTGGAGATTGACCAGGCGTTCATCGCGGCCATATTAACCGTTGTTGGTTATTCAATTAACGACACGGTAGTTGTATTTGACCGCATCCGGGAATTTTTGCAGCTTCATCCAAAACACGACAGAACAGAGATTATGAACAGCGCTTTGAACAGTACACTGAGTCGTACATTTAGTACATCATTAAGTACGTTTGTAGTGTTGCTTACCATATTCCTTTTTGGTGGGGAAGTAATCCGTGGATTTACTTTTGCACTGCTCATCGGTGTTATTGTAGGTACGTATTCATCCCTGTTTATAGCAACGCCGGTTGTTTATGATACTGTAAAACAAGTAGATAAGAGGGTTTTAAAAGGTAAAAAAAGAACTTAAAAATATTTTATCCGCAGATAAAAGCCCTGGCATTTCGTTAGGGCTTTTTTATTATATTTGCTAAAAAGATAAGAATATGTTAACAACAATATTATTTATAAGCGGCCCTGAAATTTTTATAGTTATGGTGGTGGTATTGCTTCTGTTCGGAGCGAAAAAGATTCCCGAAGTAGCACGAGGCATAGGAAAAGGGATGAACGAATTCAGAAAGGCCACCGATGAAATAAAAAAGGAAATAAATAACAATACGGGAGATATCGGCAAAGATATAAAAGATATCGAGGATAAATTGCGTAAATAAGACATCCGTATTCGTTTAATCCACTGATATGTTAGATTTTTTGCGATTAATTGCAGGATTGGGTGTTCTGTTATTCAGCGGTCATTATTTGGTTAAGGGAGGGGTTCAGCTCGCGCAGTATTTAAAAGTATCACGGCTTGTCATTGGTGTAACTGTTGTTTCTTTCGGAACATCTGCACCGGAACTTATTGTGAGTGTGAATGCGGCATTAGCAGGTCATCCGGATATATCAGTTGGCAATGTTGTGGGATCAAATATTTCAAACATTGCACTTGTACTGGCGGTTTCAGCAATGATTCTTCCCATTCCGGTAAGAAGCAATTCATTGAAAATAGACTGGCCCATTATGATGATAGCCTCTATATTACTCTATTTATTTACCATTAATTTAGAGCTAAACTTTTTTGAAGGGTTACTCTTTTTTGTTTTGCTCATAGTATTTATCACTTTATCCATTATACGTTCCCGAAGAAAAGACAAAGCTTTGCTACTGGAGGAAAAAAACGAAAAACTTATACCACTTTGGCAGGCATTGGTAATCCTTGTCCTATCAGCCACCGGGCTGGTGTTTGGAGCCAACTGGCTTGTGGAAGGAGCTTCCAGCATTGCAATACGAATGGGAGTCAGTGAGCGGGTCATCTCTGTCTCCCTTATTGCCTTCGGCACAAGCGTTCCTGAGCTCGCAACCTCTGGTATAGCTGCCCTGAAAAAGGAATCGGATATTTCTATAGGTAACATTATTGGCTCAAACATATTCAATATTTTTGGTGTTTTGGGTGTTACCGGAATGCTAACTGCTATTCCCGTAAACCAAAATCTGGTATTTGTTGATATTTACTGGATGCTTGGAATTTCAGTACTGTTGTTTTTACTTATATTACCTTTGAAAGGTGGTATTTTGAAACGTTGGAAAGGTCTTTTGCTTTTTTTGGTTTACGTTGCCTACATCATCCTGTTGTATAGAGGATAGGAAACCTTTCCTTTACGTTTCGCGGTATGGCCAGTAAGTGATTGCGGGCGAACTATCTATCAAGACACACAAAAAGTTGAAGCGGGCTACAAACCTTCATAAACCACTAAAATCCTTATCGGCTATGACTACATGTTATCATTGGCGGTTACCTTGACAAAAATTTATAGTTCCTCGTTGTTTGCAAGCCTGTCACTCTCATTTATTCTTTCTATTTTTACCGCTCAGGCATATAAAATCTGAAAGCAATGATCAAAACTGAAAATATTACAAAGTCATTTGGTAATTTACAGGTACTAAAGGGTATCAACCTCGATATAGATCAAGGCGAAATTGTTTCCATTGTCGGTGCAAGTGGTGCCGGTAAAACTACGTTGTTACAAATCATAGGTACATTAAATGAACCAGATACCGGAAAAATTTTAATCAATAAAATCAGTGTAAATTCATTAAACGAAAAACAACTCTCACGATTTCGTAATTTAAATATTGGTTTTGTATTCCAGTTTCACCATCTGTTGCCCGAATTTACAGCCCTGGAGAATGTATGTATTCCGGCATATATTGCTAAAAAATCAAAAATTGATGCTGAGCGCAAGGCACGGGAGTTACTCTCTTTTCTTAAAGTTGATCACCGTTTGGAACACAAACCCAATGAATTATCGGGTGGTGAGCAACAACGAGTAGCTGTAGCAAGAGCCCTCATCAATAACCCGGCAGTAATTCTTGCAGATGAACCATCGGGCAATTTAGACTCAAAAAACAAGCAAGAACTTCATGAATTGTTTTTTTCATTGCGAAAAGAATTCAATCAAACGTTTGTAATTGTTACTCATGACAGAGAACTTGCGCATATGTCAGACCGCATGGTGATTATGTCTGATGGTAAAATTGTTGATCGCGAAGTGGTAGAATCGTAAAGTGGTGTGTAAAAGGTACGGTTTATTGAGTATTTGAGAGTGCCCGCAGGCTAAATTCATGATCAACGATTAATTCAGGACGGGTTATCCCGGCAACTTTTTCCCAGCGAACATACTTAAAATTCTGGTTGAGCAACGTATCGCCGTCATAATTGAATCCATCCTGAACGACCAGCAATCCATTTGGAAATGTTTCTCCCAGTGAAACATTTGTAACTTCAAGGCCATCAGTTTCTTCCACGCCGTCAACTATGTTATCTTTAATGGAAAAACTTGTAATGTATGCATTGTCACCTTCTCTTTTAAAAATGGCATAACTGTAATTTCCCTGACTGGATGCAATCAGGTAACCATTTTTTTGTGAGCCGTAATAAATAGTCAATCCTTCAATATCGTAAGAAATATCCGGATTTGAAGTATCACTCAAAGCCAAAAAACTTTTGTCGGCGGGTTGACTGGCGCCGGCGCTGAATTTCCATATCCCTTTCATTTCCTCTCCAACATACAGATATCCAAGTTCATCATCAGCTACCATTCCTTCGGGCTGGCTGTCAACACTTAAATTACGTACAATTTTCGCATCAATTTGCTGATGGCCATTATCAAACAATTCCCACTGTTCAATTTGTCCTTCTTTCCCGTTAACAAATGCATAATGTTTTTCGGAGGCTGGATCGAAATATAAGCAGAAGCCGTAAACTTCATCCACCTTCGAGGGAAATTCTTTTACAGCAACTTCGGTGAGTTCCCCTGAATCCGGATCGATACCCATTACAATAATTGAATTTTTGCTCCGGTTGCTTGCTCCAACAATATCAATCTTGCTGTTATCATCGAATCTAAAATTATATCGTACATCAACATTATTAACTCTGCCAACAGGGTAGAAATACATTTCATCCCCTTGCAGATTGTAAACGCATAAACCGGCCTTCTTATTTGTTCCAATAACTATACTCTTGTCTGCCTCTGAAGGATGCACCCAGATAGCCGGATCATCCGCGGCATCTTCTCCATATTTGGATGTAACCGGCTCTGTTTCAACATTGGCATAAATGATTGTATCTGTAATGTCATGTTCATCATTGTTAGATACCTTTGAATCACAACTTAAAATAAAAACCAACGTGAAAATGAAATGAGTTAATTTGTTTTTGAACATATCGTTTTTAATTTAAAATCCAATAATACTTCTTAAGCAAACTATACACAATAGCCAAACCCATAATTTTTAAATAGTACTTTGTACTATCGAACCATTGCAAGAATATTCGTATTTCTACGGACAAAAACAGCGTGCCCGGTTCAACGTATCATTGGTTTTATGCTTCTTGGTAAATGATATCTAACAAATTAACATTCAGGCAAAAGAAGATAAATAATTAACAATTTCTTAAAGAAACAATGAATTTATATAGCATGATTATATGTAATTTTCTCGATGAAAAGAAAGGAAGTTAAAACGCCATGATAAGGATTGCACTTGCTGATGATCACGCAGTTGTACGCACAGGTTTACAACTGATATTTGATGAAACCACGGACCTGGAAGTGATTGCAGAATGCAAAAATGGCAATGAGTTGATTAAAATCGTCAGGGAAATGGTTTTTGATGTGGCTCTTCTTGATGTATCTATGCCAGGTAGAGATGCGATGGATGTGCTTAAAGATGTAAAAAAATTTCGTCCTGATTTACCGGTCATCATCTTTACCATGAATTCGGAAGAGAGCTATGCACTGCGTTTTTTCAGAAACGGAGCATCAGCATTTATTAATAAAGAATCAGAACCCGCAATTTTGATAGATGCCATTCGAACCGTGTATACGGGGAAGAAGTATTTTACCAATTCGCAAATGGAAATGATGAGTGAATGGATGAGCGATAATCAGCGAAACCAAAATTCACTGCACGAATACCTCACTGATCGGGAATTTCAGGTAGTTTGTCTTCTTGCAAACGGCGAAAGTTCAACAAGCATTGCAAAGAAATTAAATGTTAGTAAAAACACCATCAGTAATCATCGCAATAACATTTTAAAAAAATTGAAACTAAAAAACAATTCCGAATTAACCAGATACGCGCTTACTCATGGAATAATCGATTAATCTTTAATTTTATGCATCCGTTTAGAAACATGTGTGTATTTTGTATTTTTCTGATGCTATTCAATTTTCCGTTATTGAATGGATACGGAGCATCTGGACAGCAAAAATTGATGGACGCTCTGAACATAGCCGAAAAGAATATTTATGTGCGTCCGGTAATTGCATATTATGCTGCTGAGGACTTGTTGAAACTGGCAATGCAGGCAAATGATAGCAATAAGATTGCTTTGGCCAGATATTATGCAGGTATTTATCATGTATATGCGGGTAACGTGGATGAAGGTACTGAATTACTGGAGAAAGCACTTTTAATCAATAGAATAACCAATAATGGTAAGCAGGAAGTTGACTGCCTTATTGAGCTTGGAGAAATAAATTATAACAAAGGATTTTTTGAAAGAGCTTTAAACCATTTCTTTGAAGCCGGAAAGATATCAAAAAAAATAAATTACAGAACCGGGGAAGCCTCGGCAATGAATTATATCGGAAAATACCATCATTCCAAAGGCAATTACAAACGTTCACAGAATTATTATTTTGATGCCCTTTATATGGCCCGGGAAATTCAAAACGAGAATCAAATTATCTCCATTAAAAACAATCTTGGTAAGCATTATGAAACCCTGGCTTTATTTAATCAGGCTTTAAAACAGTATCTTGATGCATTTCATATGCTTGATAAAACCAATAACAAAGTTCTTATTGCAACAACATACAATCATCTCGGAAATATTTATGAAAAGCTTGGTGATGATAACCAGGCGCTAATGTATCATCGACTTGCATTAAAACACCGGGAAGAAATCAGCTATTTGGAAGGTATTGCCAAATCACAGAAAAACATCGGTGAAATATTTGAAGCGCGTGGAAACCTTGACAGCGCCCTTATATGTTATCAAAACAGTTTTCAACTTTGTCAGCGGATTGGGTACAAAAAGGGTATGATTAAAAGTATGTATTTATCCGGTAATATTTACAGAAAGCTGGGAGCGATGAAAAAATCGGAGCAGTTCTACCTGAAAGCCATCAATCTGTCAAAGGAAATCGGATACGAAAAGGGCTGCCTTTATATTTATCTGAACCTTGCCAGGTTGTATCTGGCAAAGCAGAATACAAAATTTGCTTCGGAATATATCCAAAAAGGTATTGCACTATCAAAAGGAGATGAATTAACGGGCTTGTTGGCTGATTTCTACTTCTTAATGGTTGAATTGCAACGCGTGAATAACAATCATGAAAAAGCATTGGAGTACTATGTTTTATATGCGGATGCCCGAGAATTTTTAATTGACCAGGAAAAAAACAGAAACATCGAAGAACTGAAAATTGCCTTTGAAACCGAACGCAAAGAACAGCAAAATAAAATTTTGCGCCAGGAAAATGAATTAAAAAACCTGGCTATTCAACGAAAAAACGCAGTTATTACGGCCATTATCATTACCTTAATCCTGCTGACAAGTCTTACTTTATTATTTTATTACCGTTTTATAGTCAAAACAAGAGCCAATAACGCATTGGAAGCACTCAATGTCAAAATTACTGAAAAAAACAAGCAGCTTGACCGATTAAATAAGGAGCTTGATAAGGCAAATCACGAAAAAGATAAATTCTTTTCAATTATAGGGCATGAATTGCGCAATCCATTGTGGTGGTTCAAGAATCTGTCGGAAACATTAAGTAAAAAATTTGATGAACTGAATCGTGATAAACTCCATAAAGCCCTCATCTCTTTGAACGATTCAGCTAAAACTGCATTCCTCCTCATTGACAACCTTTTGCAATGGTCGAGAAACCAGTTGGGAAGGTTGAGTTACAGACCAAAACCAGTTGCGTTGGGAGAAATTATAAATCGGAATACGGATTTATTCAAACATGAATTTGAACTTAAAAATATTAGGTTTGAAAAGGAAATAGATGAACAAAGCAGCGTTTATGTGGATACCGAATTGGTTGATACGGTGTTCAGAAATTTAATTTCAAACGCAATTAAATATACACCTGAACAAGGAACCATACATATAAAGTCAGCCATCAAAGATGATGTTGTTGAAGTTTGTGTTTCAGATACAGGAATAGGTATTTCCAAAGAAAACCAACAGAAGTTATTTAATCCACGAATGGAATATACAACCCTCGGATTGTACCAGGAAAAAGGTTCGGGACTGGGTTTGCTTCTATGCAAGGATTTTATCGAAATGAACGGTGGAAGAATCTGGCTTGAAAGTCAGGAGGGTAAGGGTACATCATTTTATGTAACGCTCCCGTTGGTTTTGGAAGAGGCATTGGTTTAGTTTTGAAACAGAACGCGGATAACACTGATTTGGCAGATAATCACAGATGGGTTTGGTCTAAAAAGCCTTCAAACTGCTGATTTTTGTTGTTTTCACCCCTAACCTCCCGATTTTCATCGGGACAGGCTCTAAAGGGGAACAGCTAAAAATCAGCAGTTTGAAGAAGTCCCCTTTAGGGGATTTAGGGGTAAGGTGGCTTTTTAGACCAGACTCACCGATTTCTGAAATAAAAATATATCAGCGAGCATCCGCTGGATCTGCGTTATCTGTGTGCGATTAACTACATTTGTGCTTTGAAAAAAGCTGATTTTCCCATGCAAAACGATGAACTTTATAAATTTCTTCAAGAAAAATATGATTTTTACTGCCGTCCTGAGTTTATTGAAACCGATCCCATCCGGATACCACATATGTTTACCGATAAGGAAGACATTGAGATTAGCGGTTTTTTAACAGCAATCATTGCCTGGGGGCAGCGGGTTACCATAGTCAAAAATGCACTTCGCATGATGCAGATGATGGGCTGTTCCCCTTATGACTTTATTATGTCGGCAACTGACAAAGATATTGAACGATTTGAATCTTTTGTACACAGGACATTCAATGGAAACGATTGCATGTTTTTTTTAAGAATGCTGCAACACATTTACAAATTTCATAACGGACTTGAACAGACCTTCACAGCAGGTTATCTTCAAAACAACCGCGTGAAGGATGCCATTGAGCATACGAGGAAGGTATTCTTTGATTTGCCACACGAAAAGCGCACAGAGAAACATTTTGCCGATCCTTCCAGGGGCGCAACAGCCAAACGCTTGAACATGTTTTTACGCTGGATGGTTAGAAAAGACAGTCGTGGAATAGATTTTGGAATTTGGAAGGCCATTGATTTAAAGGATTTAAAATTACCTCTTGATCTACATACCGGCAATGTTTCAAGAAAACTTGGCTTACTGGAGCGTAAACAAAATGACTGGAAAGCGGTGGAAGAAGTAACCGGCAATCTTGCAATACTGGATCCGTGTGATCCAATAAAATACGATTTTGCACTTTTTGGTCTTGGTATCTTCGAAAAGTTTTAAAAATTACCTGAATGTAACCTCAGTTTTAAGCCAGTATTAAATTTCGGTTTGGGAAGTTAATTTCAGGCAATGCTCCCGAATGCCTTATCCTTTGCCTGTATTGGTCTGACATCTTCCATGGTACTTTTTACTATTTGTTAAGTACAAAAGCTACTATTGAAACCGGTGTAATTCTGCTCTAATATTGTATTGTAAAGTACAATTTAAATCCTTTTAATTATGAAAAAAAGTTTACTTAGATTCGTTTTCACAATGTTGTTTTGCTATGGCTTTATAGCATATGGACAAAACACAAAATTTGAAGTTTATATCCAGAGCACCGGTGTTGTTACCATCGAGGATGATGGGGAAATGTTAACCTTTGATGCATCCACTGATGATGCGGAACAGGAAAATGATGAGGTTGATACACCATTTGATGATGACATTGATGCAGGCTGGGAGGGAGAACCGGAGGATCAAAATATATTGACTGCGGGACTGCGGTTTCGGGATATTAACATCCCCGTTGGTGCGACCATTGATTCTGCTTTTATTATAGTTTGCTCCCACGAGGGAAAAGATGCAGAAGACGTAGCCAGGATTACCATTGTTGCTGAAGCAACCGACAGCGCTGCAACGTTTGACGATGCCAATTTCAATGATGATTACCTGCTGACGGATCGTTCTTCCACAGAAAATTCAGTATTATGGGAAGTGGCTGAACCATGGGATCTTTGGGGATATTACAGCACTCCCGATGTAGGATCGATAGTTCAGGAAATTATTGACAGACCAGGTTGGAAACTTGGAAATCCACTCGCATTTATACTTAAAGGGGAAAACCAGGGACCAAGTGATGTGGATAATGCCAGGGAATTTGAAGCTTTTGAAAACATTGCCGATCCTGAAGATGGCGGCGATGGTCAGAACCACCCTGAGAGAAGAGCCAAATTTGTGGTTTACTATACAGCTCCGGTTTCTGTATATGCTTCCTATATTAAGTCAACGGGTGTAGTAACCATTGAAGATGATGGCGAAATGCTTACGTTTGACGCATCCACAGACGACGCGGAACAGGAAAATGATGAGGTTGACACTCCATTTGATGATGACATTGATGCAGGCTGGGAGGGAGAACCGGAGGATCAAAATATATTGACTGCAGGACTTCGTTTCAGGGACCTGAACATTCCGCAGGGAACAACCATTGATTCTGCCTTTATTGTTGTATGTTCACACGAAGGTAAAGATGCAGATGACATAGCCAGAATTACCATTGTTGCTGAAGCCACTGACAGCGCTGCAACATTTGATGAAGCAAATTTCAATGATGACAACCTGTTAACGGACCGCACTGCAACGCAAAGTTCTGTGTTGTGGGAAGTAGCGGAGCCATGGGATCTCTGGGGGTTTTATCGTACACCAGACCTCAGTGCTGTTGTACAGGAGGTTGTTAACCGCACAGGCTGGAAATTCGGAAACGCCATAGCCTTTATCTTAAAAGGTGAAAACCAGGGGCCAAGCGATGTAGATAACGCAAGGGAATTTGAAGCGTTCGAAAATATTGCTGACCCGGAGGATGGTGGTGACGGACAAAATCATCCCGAAAGAAGAGCTCAGTTATTTGTTTATTTTAGTTCCATGTCTACAAGCATTGAAAACAAATCAATGAGCGCAGATCAAAACATTCAGGTGTATCCAAATCCAACAAACGGGATACTGAATGTTGTTTTTGAATCAAATGAAACTGCAACAATTGAATTGTTTGATGTTACAGGGAAACTGGTACTTTCCGAAGCATCAAATTCATCCAAAACTGTTATGGATGTATCTAATATTGAGAAAGGTATCTACATTCTAAAAACAGTACAAAACAATGTAAGTCAATTGCAAAAAATAATTGTTGAGTAAGTAAAAATATATTGGTTAAAATGATCTGCCCTCGATAATCCTGTTGAGGGCAGATTCTTGTTTAATTAAGTTCGAATTACTTGCATTCAGATGGCTACAAATTCAAGTATTTAGGTTTTCACGAGTGGTAATTTTAAATTTTCACGGCATGCAAAATTTGTTTAGGGTTTTCTTTTTCACCTTTTTAGTACCCATATTTTTTGGCGGTTCTTTATTTGCTCAATCGAACAAAGTTTCCGGCAGGGTGGTGGATGCGGAAACGAGTGAACCTCTGCCCGGAGCAGGCATCAGAATTGAAAACACAACAATCGGAACAATCACAAATTTGAACGGATATTTTGAGCTTGGCAATATTCGAAGCAATAAAACCACACTGATCATTTCATACATCAGTTATGAGAGTGTCCGGCTGGTATGTGATTTTAGTCAACAAGATGTTTTAGAGTTCACAATTGAACTGGCACCAGCAACAACGAAACTCCAGGAAGTGGAAATCAGAGGACAGGCGAAAGGGCAGGTGAAAGCCATGCTTGAGCAAAAGTTAGCTGTTAATATTAAAAATGTTGTTTCTTCTGAGCAGATTGAGCATTTTCCTGATATGAACGCGGCTGAAGCTATTCAGCGCATTCCCGGGATAACCCTTCAACGGGACCAGGGAGAGGGTCGGTTTGTCCAATTACGCGGTACACCGCCGGAACTAACCAATTTCAATATCAATGGAGAACAAATACCTTCTCCGGAAGGCGATGTTCGCTATGTAGGACTGGATGTGATATCAGCAGATCAAATTGAATATATTGAAATTTCAAAGGTGCTCACTCCAGACATGGATGCGGATGGTATCGGGGGGAATGTAAATATTATTACGAAAGCTGCTGAAGGAGAGGAACCTGACGTACGTGCATCGTTGGCTGCTGGCTACAACAATTTAAGACAAACCGGTAATTATCAGGTCCAATTTTCATATGGTCAACGTTTTAATAAGTTTGGCTTCAACATGAATAGTAGCTATTATGTCAACAACCAGGGGTCAGATAACATGGAATTTGAATATGCCAAGGGCCCTTTTTGGGGAAGTACGGATGAAGGACGGGATAACTATTTTGTGCAATACCGGGAAATGCAATTGCGACATTACGATATTACCAGAAAAAGAATTGGGTTGAGTGCAACATTGGATTATAAATTTAATGAAAACTCAATAGTTTATCTTAGAGGAATGTACAATAGTTTTTCAGATAATGAAATCAGAAGAAGGGTTATTTATGAGCTTGATGATGCTGTTTCAGAACACTATTATCTGTATGGTGGAATAGATCGCGATGTGCGAGACAGACTAAAAATCCAGGAAATTAGTTCCTTAAATATTGGTGGGGAACACAAGATTTGGGGCGCAACTGTTGATTATGAAGGGGCTTATGCAACTGCGCGGGAAGAACAACCAGAAAGAATTGAAGCGCTCTTCGATAGTCCGGGTCAGGCCATAACCATGCAATTTGATGTTGGTGAACCAAACTGGCCCAGGATAAGACTACCGAATCCACGTGATTCAATAAATGCAGTGAATTATGATGAATATGAATTTGAAGAATTATTATTTGCCAATGGTTTGATTACAGATCACAACATCACATCCAAACTAAATATAGAAATCCCTTATCAGTTTGGTTATCAGGGAGGTTATATAAAATTTGGAGGAAAGGTACGATTGAAAGAAAAGGAAAGGGATGTGGATGCCAACGCGTTAGGAGCATATTTTACCACCTCAAATATTTATCCGGGGACAGGCCCCGGGATATCACTGCCGTTTTTTGATGATGGTTTCCGGGAAACAAATTTGCTTGACAGGAATTATGCTGTGGACAATATACCATCACCACAGAAATTAAAGGATTTCTACGAGTTTTATCCCCAGTTTTTTATTATTGACAGAACAGATTCCAAAGTTCAATCTTACAGTGTTGATTATTTAGCCAACGAAAAGATTTATGCAGGTTATTTTATGGTTCGGCATGATATTGATAAGTTAATGTTGCTTGGAGGTTTGCGATATGAAAGAACAGATATTGATTATGAGGGAAGAAAAATAAACACCGTAAAGAATCGGTTTTCAGACATGGATACCTTGTATGACAAACGTTCACATGAGTTTTTACTGCCTCAGTTCCAGGCAAAATACACCATTAATGATAATTTTAATTTACGGGCAGGCTTCACGTATACATATTCAAGGCCAAATTTCGAGGATGTTCTACCTTACCGTGAAATTGACAGGAAAAAAGTAACATACGGTAATCCGAATCTTGAATATCCTCAATCGATGAACCTGGATTTGTTAGGTGAAAAATATCTGAAAGGTGGGGGGTTACTTTCAGGTGGGTTGTTTTTTAAGCAAATTGATAATTTCATTTTTTATTACAAACGGTTTGCCCATGAAGGTGATCCCGCTGACTATAGTCTGGTAGAAATAACCAAAGCGATTAACGGAATCAATGCATTTGTATATGGCGCGGAAGTTCAGGTACAATCCAAATTATTGTTTTTGCCTGGTTTTTTAAGTGATTTTGGCGTATACTTAAACTATACGTATACCTATTCAGAAGCATTTATTAATAAAAGGCTTCCGGCTAATTATACCGATGCCGTTGTCATCTTTGGAGAAGATGATTTAAGTGCGTTTAGTTCTGAAACTGAAAAAGAGCAGATTACATTACCGGGACAGGCGAAACATTCAACCAATCTTGCCGTGTTCTATGAAACACCAAAATTTACTGCCCGGATTTCAGCAAATTTCCATGATGATTTTTTATATCAACTGGGTGCGGATGAAGATTTGGATGAATACTATGGCAAAGCATGGCATTTTGATTTTACCGCTAACTATGCAATTACCAACTATCTGAAGGTATTTACAGATTTTATTAACCTGTCAAATGCACCTTTAAAATTTTACCTTGGTACTCCTGACCGCATTCTTCAGCAGGAATATTATTCATGGTGGGGACGTATAGGCTTGAAACTTAATTTTTAAAACTGAATGATAAGAATCCAACTAAACCCATAGGTTGATTTTCTAAATCTCATAGCCGAAAAAAATCAGATCGCCACATTTGTTGTTGAACAAGACAATGCATTTTTTTTGGGATATCATATTTACATAACAAAAAACCAGGCTGATAAAAAATCTGCCTGGCTTTTTATTTTTTGCAGAGATAAACCTACATTCCTTTTTTATCCAAAATAGCTTCAATTTCATCCATTACCCTATCCATGGCCTGCATAGCCTTGGTAAAAGGCTCCTGTGTAGTCATGTCAACGCCTGCGTTTTTCAGCAGGTTGATTGGGTAATCCGAACTGCCGGATGACAGAAAAGCAAGATATTTGTCAACAGCACCTTTTTCTTCGTTCAATACTTTTTCTCCCAGTGCAATGGATGCGGTATAAGAAGTAGCATACTGATAAACATAATAGTTGTAGTAGAAATGAGGAATATACGCCCATTCTGTCTTGT
This sequence comes from uncultured Bacteroidales bacterium, assembly GCA_964486145.1. GTDB lineage: Bacteria > Bacteroidota > Bacteroidia > Bacteroidales > JAAAOM01 > CAZAMT01. Next base: position 6,174 of record CAZAMT010000032.1, on the reverse strand, counting down.
AAAGATCATCAATATACGTCACTCCTTTGTCATGTCCATAATAGGTTTTCAGTATATCACCGTACAACTCGCTCAGGACGTCGCTGGTCAAAGGCTCTGCGTTTTCCACTTTTTCATGTATGGCCAGTTCAAATTCTGCAAACTGCGTCTGACGGAACAAAGTACCTTTAAAACCGTCCAGATAATTCATTAGCAACGACAATCGGGTATCGTCATCCTTGATCTCTTTCAACATTTTATCCATGAGTAGTACTTCATTGAAGGTTGAAGCCACCTCAGCAACAAATATCGAATAATCTGACAGGGCATACGGTTGTTTGGTGTTTGAATAATAACTGTGCAGGGCATGTCCCATTTCATGAGCCAGGGTGCTGACGTCTTCATACTGGTTGTTATAATTTAGCAATACATAGGGATGAACATCATACACACTTCCGTTGGAGTATGCTCCGCTGCGTTTGCCGGGGGTTGGATATACATCGATCCAACGTTCATTGAATGATGTTTTCAGAACACTTACATAATCATCCCCCAACGGTTTCATGGCATCCAGCACAAGCTCTTTACCCTCATCGATGTTGTACTCGAGGTCTACTCCCTGCACTACCGGGGCATACATGTCGATGTATTTCAACGTATCAACACCAAGCATCCGTTTTTTTAACTCAAGGTATCGGTGGAAGTACGACAAATTGTTATTTACATTACCAATCAACGAATGGTAAACTTCGGTGGGTATGTTGTAATTATCCAGCGAAGCATTCAGAGTGGATTCGTAATTTCGGGTACGCATGTTGAAGACATGCACTTTTACATTTGAATACAATTGTTCGGCCAGCGTTCGCTCAAAACCTTTCAGTGAAGAGAAAAAAGCATTGAACACTTTTTCCCTGTCTTTCCTAATTTCACTGGCACGGTGCTTAGAATAACCTGATTGGTTAAGGGTAACCTCTTCGCCTGTAGATAGTTCAATGGTGGGGTACGGGAGTTCAGCGTTGCTGAAAATGTTGTATATTGAGTAAGGACTTTGCATCAGCATTGATGCTTCGGCCATGATTTTTTCTTCACTCTCCGATAAACGGTGCTTCTGCTTACGAAATAAGTCCATCAGGTACATTCGGTAGATTTCAAGACCTTCTTCCTGTTCAATAAAACTCAGGATTTTTTCTTTTCCTGCTGCAAGAATTTCGGGTTCACTGAAAGAGGACAACGACTGCAATTTTGTTAGCATTTGACCCATTTCCTGCTTCATGGCCAGGTAATCGGTTACCCTGGTATCAACATCGGAACGCATGGAGGCATAGGAATAAAGGCGTGAAACCTCCTTTGAAATGTCAGATGTAAATTTTAAAAACTCGAGTAGCGTTGTCGCCGAATTGGTAATTTTTCCTTTGAAGGATGAGATTTTTTGAGCTTCCTCTGATATCTGTGATTTTGCATCGCGCCAGGCATTGTCGGTTAGGTAAATGTCTTCCAACCTCCAGGTCTCTTCTGCATCTATTTCAGCCCGGTTCATGGGTTGACCATCATTTGAATCAATCATAAAAAATAGTGTTAAAAAAATAAAACTTAATCGTAATGTTTCTGTTCTTTTCATTGTTTATGGGTTTAAATTGGACGGAAAATGAACGTGCTAAATTACAAGCATTCTCCGTAATTCGCAAAGAATAGAACAAAATATATTTCCTGGTTCTTAACACCACTCTGACAAAATTGTTTCAGAATCAGATGAACATTGTGTAAGGAAAGTAAAATCCTTACATTCGCCAAAAAACAAGTGATGCCAAATCCATATTTCCAGTTTAAAAAGTTTACAGTGATGCATGATCGCTGTGCCATGAAAGTTGGAACGGATGGGGTTTTATTGGGTGCATGGGCAACGCCACCAGAAAATGGTGCAATTTTAGATGTAGGCACAGGAAGTGGGCTTATTGCACTCATGCTTGCTCAAAAAAGCAATGCCAACATTACCGGGATAGAGATTGATCTGCAGGCCGCAGAACAGGCAAGAGAGAATGTGGAACAGACACCTTGGAGAAATCGCATACACATTGAGCATTCAACATTTCAAAAACATGTGAATGTTACTTCAAAAAACTATGATATGGTGATTACAAACCCACCCTTTTTTGCAGATTCATTAAACGCTCCGGAACTAAACAGAACAAATGCCCGGCATCAAACGGAACTCAGAATGGAAGAATTGTTTGCAGGGGTAAAAAAAGTTTTAAAGCCTCAGGGCTGTTTTTGTATGATTTATCCGGTTGAAAAAGAGCCTGAACTTTTACTTATGGCATCTGTTTCTTCTTTGTATCCTTACAGGATCATGTACGTGAAGCCAACACCCCGGTTGCCACCAAAGCGGATGTTGATAAATTTCTGTATGAAGAAAGTCCCCCTTAAGTCGGAAAATTTAGTTATTGAATCAGTAAAACGGCATAATTATACGGAACAATACAAAAAACTGACAAAGGATTATTACCTTGCATTTTGAAAAATAACAAAAATAATATGGTTGTAGACAATAAACTGGATAAAGCATTTGGCCCATCAGGGGTATTCGCAGGATATATACTTTTGATCGTTGGTGTGGTTAGTATTTTTTCAGGAGTAGGATTAATTGTGGCGCTGATTGGTGCTTTCACGGCTTTTACATATTCAGGGGTTCAAATAAATACTGACAAAAAGGCTTACCGTACATACTCAAGCTTATTTGGGGCTCTTAAAGTAGGTCAATGGAAAAAACTTTCGGGATTTACCCAAATTACAGTACTTAAATCTAAAAAAAAGTATACCACATTCAGTAGGAGCAATCGATCCATTGAAACAAACCAGATCGATTACAGGGTGAACCTGGTGGCCCCCAACAGGAATGATCGGGTTGCGGTGAAAAAATGCAGTTCCCTGGATGAAGCATATGTTTATGCCGAAGGATTGGGATCAAAGCTTGATATTCCGGTTGTTCGATTTAACTAAACCATGGAATAATTGTACTGAACATCCAAAAAAATGGTGTAGCAGGTGACCCATCAAAGTATTTCTTTCAATAAAGCATTTGTGGTATAAAATGTGTTATCTTTGCGAAATTATTATTTGCATTGAAAATTATGAAAGAAGGATTAAATCTGACTTTTCAGGGTATTTTCGAAGATTCGTTCGATAAGAAACAAACCAATATTGCACTAAGTGTAGTTGATGGTCAATCAATGTCATATCAAAATGTCCGTGATCAAATAGATGCATTGGTGGCTTATTTCGAAAAACTGGGAGTTACCCGGGGAGATCGGGTAGCCCTTCTTGGAGCAAATATGCCTAACTGGGTGATTGGTTACCTGGCAACAACGTTCATGGGGGCTGTTGTGGTGCCTTTGCTACCCGATTTCACAGAGGATGAGATAGCGAATATTTTAAACCATTCCGAATCAAAGGCAATCATCGTATCTGAGAAATTGCTATCAAGTATTGATGGTCTAAATGTACCCCACTTGCAGATAAAAATACAAATGGAGAATTTCAGGCTCCTTGGTGATAGCAGTTCACAAGCGCGATACATGGAAAATACGGTTCCTCATTTTCATTACGAGGTTGGAGAAGACGACCTGGCTGCAATCATTTACACCTCCGGAACTTCCGGCAAATCAAAAGGTGTGATGCTGACGCATAAAAATATATGCATGAATGCCATTCAGGCTGGAAAAGTACAGGAAATTAATGAGAATGATCGGTTTTTGTCTGTATTGCCACTCTCACATACCTATGAAAATACACTGGGTATGATTCTCCCCCTGATGAACGGAGCCAGTATTTATTATTTACAAAAAGCTCCTACTCCGGCTGTACTGCTGCCTGCATTGGAAAAGGTCAAGCCAACCATCATGTTAACTGTACCTCTGATCATTGAAAAAATATATCGAAATAGAATAATACCAACCTTTAAAGGGAAATGGTACCTGAAAATGCTTTACGGAGTTCCATCCATCCGGAAAGGATTGCATAGGATAGCCGGTAAAAAGTTATATGCAATGTTTGGTGGGTCGCTTCGGTTTTTTGGAATCGGAGGTGCAAAACTTGATAAAGTGGTTGAAAAATTTCTCATTGATGCAAAATTTCCTTATGGCATTGGTTATGGATTAACCGAGACCGCACCTTTACTCGCCGGAGTGAATCCCAAAAATACACGATTGCAGTCTACAGGACCATCGGTAGAGAATGTTGAATTGCAAATACGGAACAAAAAGCGAAATGGTATTGGAGAAATTTGGGTGAAAGGCCCGAATGTGATGAAAGGGTATTTCAAAGAACCTGCCTTGACCAAAGAGGTACTCACTGACGATGGATGGTTTAACACCGGGGATTTAGGTAATCTGGATGATGACAATTTTTTATATATCCGTGGCAGGCATAAAAATATGATTGTTGGCGCTAATGGGAAAAACATTTATCCTGAAGAAATAGAATCGGTGATTAATAATTTTAAGCATGTCGTTGAATCCCTTGTGGTTGAGAAAAAAGGAAAAGTTGTGGCCCTGGTGCATTTCAATCGTGAAGAACTGGAAAAGAAATACCAGCATGTAAGAACTGAGGTTACGAATTATTTTGATGGTGCGGTGGATGAATTGCGGGTCGAGTTGCAAGCGTACATTAACAGCAGGGTAAATAAATATTCACAGGTACAGCAAGTGATTGTTCAATCTCAACCCTTCCAAAAAACCGCTACCCAAAAGATAAAGAGATTTTTGTATTCGTAATTATATCAAAATGTATGGGACTTCTGGTTCTTAAATTATAACCATTCTATTCACCGGCAACGGGTTCGTCCTGTTCAACTTCTGAAACACGAACAGAATCGTACACCTGAACCCGGTCCAAAAGGTAGTTCGTGTTTTGAATAAATTTTTTGTGTGCGGGATGTTCTTGATATTCATCATGTTCGGCCTTATTTTGAAAGGTGACTAGCAGGCTAAAATGGTAACTTGCATCAACAACTTCCCGGCCAAATGTTCCTCCGGGTATTCCGATGTGTTTTTCTTTTATAAAATCAATGTTATCAATAAATTCAATTAAATATTCCAGGAAAGCTTCACGGTAACTAATATGTTCCTCATCAGGCTGATCTGGTTTGAGCCAAAAAAACACCATATGTATAAAATCCCCTTTTGTTTCTGTAGGCCCCTTCGGGGTACAACCGCTTTGTGAAGCCAATAAACCTGTTGCAGCCGTTGCACCGGCTAATTTTTTAATGAATGGTCGTCTGCTTAGTTTGTTCATACTATTAATTTTATGCTGTGTTAATATAATTTTCCGTTATCATCTACCATCGGTACGAATCTCACAGGAATGATGCTCTTTTTCTTTAGTTCTCCGTTTATTTTTTGCAACAATACCAGTTCCTGTGCAAAACGTTCACCTACCGGGATTATCATTTTACCTCCTTCAGCCAGTTGGTTTTTCAAAGGTTCAGGGATTTTGGTAGGCGCTGCCGTAACAATAATAGCATCAAAAGGCGCCTGCTCGGGCCAGCCTTTGTAGCCATTACCTATCTTCACATTAATATTATCATAACCAAGCTCCTGCAGTAGCTTTTTGGCTTGTTTCCCCAGCGGTTCAACAATCTCGATGGTATAAACCTGTTCAACAACTTCGGCAAGAACCGCAGCCTGATAACCTGATCCGGTTCCTATCTCGAGAACTTTATCCTTTTTTCGCAGATCAAGCACATCAGTCATGAGCGCAACAATGTATGGTTGCGAAATGGTTTGTCCGTGACCAATAGGCAAAGGCCTGTCTTCGTAAGCTTTTTGCATGTCTTCTTCAGGAACAAACCTATGTCTTTCCACATTTCGAAGTGCATTTATTACCTTGTTTGAAGTTATGCCACGTTCCATGATTTGGTTTTCTACCATTTGTTTACGTTGTTGATCAAAATAACCATGCTCCTTCGTTTGTGCACACGATGAAAATGCCAGTGCTAAACTTAATATGATGCTAATAATATATTTCATACAGTCTTTACAACAGGCGAACCCGCAACAGGTTTAAATGGGTGAATAAAAAAAGGCCACCGACGGGTGACCTTTTTGATTGTTAGGTCTGAATATTCCTATTCTGTGGTATCCCACTGTACTGCGAATATTCATCCGCATGAAGTTCGGCGGCATTTCTTAAATTGTAAAA
>CAZAMT010000031.1:0-22809 GCA_964486145.1 uncultured Bacteroidales bacterium | reverse complement strand
TTTAAACAGATGAAATACATTTTTTCAATTCTCATTTTTTTGCACGGCACCATTCATATAATGGGCTTTTTGAAAGGCTTTAAAATTGCCCAAATATCAAATCTGCAAATCGATATTTCGCCCGTTTCGGGTATATTCTGGCTTATTGCATTTTTGCTTTTTGCCCTATCGGCTACCGGCTTTGCACTTGGTAAGGATTTTTGGTTGTATTTTGCCGTGCCGGCTCTTATTATTTCAGCCTATCTTGTGATAAGTACCTGGATTGATGCCAAATACGGCATGATACCCAATGCTATTATTTTGTTTGTGGCGCTTGTTTCGCTTTCATCCTGCAGCATAAATAAAATGATTGCCCGCGAAACAGAAGAAATACTCGATGCTGCAAAAATATCCGACCCGGTAATTATTACAGAGACGGATATTCAGGAACTACCTGCCCCGGTGCAACAATGGATGCGAAGTACCGGAATTATAGGAAAACCGGCAATTAATAATGCCCGTGTGTGTCAAAAAGCATTGATGAAAATGAAACCGGAACAGCAGGATTGGCAAACCGCCGAAGCAGAGCAATATACGACTATGAGCCCTCCGGCTTTTGTCTGGACCGTGAATATGAAAATGGCACCTCTAATAAAAATAAGAGGGCGCGATAAGTTTGTAGCCGGAAAAGGCGAGATGCTTATTAAATTGATTTCGCTCATCAACGTAGTGAACGAAAAAGGCTCCCGAATGGACGAAAGCACGATTCAGCGGTTTTTGGGCGAATTGGTTTGGTTTCCATCCGTAGCTTTAAGCCCCTACATTAGTTGGGAAGCCATTGATGACACTTCGGCAAAAGCCACCATGACTTACAAAGAAACTACCGGAAGCGGCACTTTTTATTTTAACGAAAATGGCGATTTTGTAAAATTTGTCGCCTTACGCTTCATGGGCAATAAGCCGGATGCAAAACGCTACCCGTGGGTTTTGACCGTAGAGGATTACGCTGTTTTTGAAGACATTAATGTTCCTTCAAAAATGAAAGCCACCTGGAAACTCGATAAAGGAGACTGGACATGGTTAGATTTAGAGATTACATCAATAGAATACAACATAAAATAATAAAGCCTTATTGTTTATTTTCGATTATCAAAAATTACAAAAATGGATGGCCGGAACGCTTGCCGAAAAAAAGGAGCGAAAAATTGTGATAGTCCATATTGTGGCAGGGCTGTTGGAGCTGATTATTGTAATAACATCGATTCTATTATATTGAATTTTTTTTATGAACATAACCGACGGTTAACCCGTTGGTTCACAAGCGAGAGCGTGATTAAAAGCTGTTTGCGTTTTTTCGACTTTGCGTGGAATAAAATTTAATAGCATCTTTGCTTTGAATATTCTGATATAAAATGAAAAGACTGTTACGAATTAAATAGAGACCGGTTAAGATTGGTTTTAAATTGAGGAAATATGACCGATAACGAAGTAGACATAAAGAAGTTTTTGGAAAAATTACCAAAAAGGTACCGGTATCTTCAACATGGGATTGATGAAAGTGTTAGAAATGAATTTCTTGAATTTTCCGGCTCAACAGGGAAAAGAAAACTACTTGAAAAAGAGATGCTTGTGTTGAGTAGGGCATTGTATTATCCAACCGGTGATGAGATTATGAAAAAAAGAGCTTTGGTTATTCTCGCACAAACTGGTACAATAGGGGCTTTCAGACAAATTGAGGAGTATTTCAAAAATCCGGACAAAGAACTCAGGCAATGGAGTGCTCTGGCCTTAAATCATTGTCTTTCATTTATTGCGATTGACCAATCGAACCAATAATTGCCGATTCACAGAAAGATTGATTGATTTTTTCTGGCACCGGAAGTTATCATGAAAATTGATTGCATTGTGGTACTTGTTTAAAAATATATGGCTAAGCACTCGTTAACAATTCAATAATTTTTTATAATTTGCCGAATTGTTATATCAATATCAAGTAAAATGAATTTAGTTTCGGTGATATTTGGAACGGTGGCATTGATCCTTGCATTGGTTGGATTAGTTCCACTCATTGGCTGGCTAAACTGGGTTGCTTTGCCAATGTGCGTTCTTGGCCTGGTTTTTGGCATTTTTGCCAGAAATAAAACAGGAATGCAATTGAACCTGGTTGTTTTCGTCCTGGCAATTTTTCGACTGATAATGGGAGATGGGTTGATATAATCATATTTGCATAAATAATTGAAAATTAGACTATAATTATGAGCATTAAAAAAGAGCCTTTCGGAAAAATCAGAGGTAAAAACGTTGATTTGTTTACATTAACAAATAAAAACGGTATGGTAGCGAAAATCACTAATTTTGGTGGAATTGTTACACAGTTGTACACTCCTGACAGACAGGGGAAACTTGCTAATGTTGTTCTTGGTTTTCAAGATTTGAATGGATATCTGGGTGATCACCCGTATTTTGGTGCTATCATTGGCAGGGTAGGGAACAGGATAGCGCACGGAAAGTTTTCGCTTGAAGGTGAAAAATATGATTTATACATAAACAACGGACCCAATCACCTGCATGGAGGAAAAGAAGGTTTTGATAAAAAGATATGGGATGCAACACCAACAGAAGCTGCCGATGCTGATGTGCTGAGACTGCATTACCTGAGTGAAGATATGGAGGAAGGATATCCGGGAAACCTTGATGTTACCGTTGAATACAGGTTAACAAATGATAATGAGTTGGTTATTGAATATTTTGCTGAAACAGATAAAACTACCCATGTTAATTTAACGCAACACAACTATTACAATCTGAATGGTTGTGCAAAAAATGTTCATGACCATGTTGTTCAAATTCATGCAGAGAAATACACCGAGGTAGGTGAAGAATCAATTCCCACCGGCCGGATATTTGAAGTAGAAAATACTCCCCTGGATTTTAGAAAATCAAAGCGGGTAGGGGATGACATTGATAAAGTGGATGGTGGGTTTGACCATAATTATGTCCTTGAAGATGCGCAGGGTGAAATTAGAAAAATAGCTGAGGTATATGATCCAGATTCCGGAAGGCTAATGGAAGTGGAGACTACCGAGCCCGGAGTGCAGTTTTATACCGGCAATTACCTTGATGGAAGCCTTACAGGAACAGGTGGAGTAGCCTATCAAAAACAGTTCGGTTTATGTCTTGAAACACAACATTTTCCTAATTCACCAAATATCCCCCATTTCCCTTCAACAATCTTAGAATCAGGAAACAAATACCATCATTTAACTGTTTACCGGTTTGGAACGAAATAAGTGGGAAGGAACTTTATAATGAACAGGTTCGTATTACTATTCGCATTTGCCTTGTTACCGGTGATCCTAACGGCTCAGGTTTTACCGGAAATGAAACATGCACATTTTCATGGTTGTGAAGGAATTACCGCATTGGATGGTAAAACTGCCCTTGCTTCAGATAAACTCGCTGATTTTGACGTTAAATACTATAAAATTGATTTAGAGGTAAATGATACCTCTACATATATTTCAGGTAACACGATCGTTAAAACTGAAATTGTAGGGGAGGCCATTGATACATTTGTTTTAGAATTGAATACCGGGCTTACTGTTGATTCAGTTTACATCAATGGAATCAGGCATAATTTTAATCACCGTGATGATCTTCTTTTGATTCGATTGATCAATAGCTATGAAAAAGGTGCGTCGGTAACCGCACGCGTGTTTTATCAGGGGATGGCAGGAGAAAGCAGCAATACCGGAATTTTCAATCAGTCACATAATCAGTCCGATTTCAGAGTAACGTACACATTATCAGAGCCTTTTGCTTCAAAAAGTTGGTTTCCTGTGAAACAGGATCTTACAGATAAAGCGGATTCTGTTGAAGTGTTTATCACTGTTCCGGAACATTTAAAGGCTGGTTCTAATGGTATTTTGCAAGCTGTTACTTCACAAAACAATGGTAAAACGCGTTATGAATGGAAGTCCCGTTATCCGATTGCTTACTACCTTATCTCAATTGCTGTAGCTGATTATCAGGAATATAATATTTGGGCCAGACCCGAAGGATTTACAGATTCGCTTCTCGTTCAAAATTTCATTTATGATATTCCGGGTTTGCTTGAATCATATAAAGAAGACATTGATGAAACAGTGGACATGATCCATTTGTTCTCAGAATTATATTCGCCATATCCGTTTTACGAAGAAAAATATGGTCATGCCATGGCCCCTTTTGGCGGTGGAATGGAACATCAAACAATGACGACCATATTAAATTTTCAATTCTTTCTTGTAGCACATGAGTTGGCTCATCAATGGTTTGGAAACAATGTAACCTGTGCAACCTGGCAGGATATATGGATTAATGAAGGTTTTGCTTCATACTCGGAATACATCGCCATACAAAAGTTATCAAGTCAGGAAGTGGCTGACAGATGGATGCAAAGTGCGCTCGACCGCGTTACTTCCCAGCCCGGTGGTAGCGTTTATGTGCCGGTTGAAGAAGTTGACAGTGAACGGCGAATATTTGATTACAGATTAAGTTACAAAAAGGGTGCGATCATTCTTCATATGCTTCGATTTGAAATCAACAGCGACGAACTTTTTTTTGAAACCTTGCGGGAGTTTCAAATGCGATATAAGGATAGCGTGGCTACCGGCAATGATTTTAAAAATGTTGCAGAAGACGTTACCGGCGAAGACTGGGATTATTTTTTCGATCAATGGTATTATGGTGAAGGATACCCTGAATATACTATCAACTGGGAACAAATCGGGGATTCATTGTTTATTTCATCTGACCAGAGAAGTTCAACGGATTATCCTCAGTTTTTCAAGACATCCCTTGAATTTAATATTACATACACCAACAATAATTCTGAAATGATTCGGGTAAAACAAGAAAAACCTTCTGAATTATTTGGTATCAAAGTTAATGGAGATGTTTTAGAACTTGAATTTGATCCAAATTTATGGATGTTAAAACGAATCTCAAGCGATTCATTTATTGAAAGAAAACCCGTAACCGATGATATCAGAATTGTTCCAAATCCGGCGAAAAACAATGTGAAAATTGAATTTGCACCACCTGTTAATAACCGGACAGTGCAGGTCTTTTCAACAGCAGGCAAAATTGTTTATTCCTCTAACTTAAATACAACCAGCTTAATCATTGATACTTCTGGCTGGAGCGAAGGAATTTATGTTTTGAAGGCAGGAGATAATACGAAATTGCTTCATGGTAAAATTGTCATTGAAAAATAAAAAAAGGATACCTGCTGATTCTTTCCATTTCCCGTTAACGCAGATATCCTAACAAAACACCAGTTTTTGGAGTCCTCTTTTATTTCACAACCAATGAAGTTGAAATGAGATCGTTATCAGCGGATGATTTGCCAACCAGCAATTCATAATCACCTTTGAATACAGTATACGCATCGTTTTCAATATCCCAGAAGGAGAGTTCATCATTTGATAATTCAAAGGATACCTCTTTTGATTCTCCTGCTTGCAAACGGATTCTTTTAAAACCTTTCAATGATTTTATAGGCCTGCCTTCCTGGTGGGGTAATACTGATTTCAGGTATAATTGAACTACTTCTTCACCTTCCACACTGCCGGAATTGGTCACTTTCACTGAGACAGAAACGTTATCATCTGTTCCGATTTCATTATTGCTTACGCTTAGATCACCGTAATCAAATGTAGTGTAGCTCAATCCGTATCCAAACGGGTAAAGTGCGTTACCTTTAAAATAGCGATAGGTTTTTCCTTCCATTGCATAATCATCAAAGGGAGGTAGTTGGTCAACCGATTTATAAAATGTTACAGGAAGACGACCAGCCGGGTTATAGTCTCCAAAGAGTACATCAGCAATGGCTGTTCCCGCTGCCTGACCTGGATACCATGCCTGAATAATGGCAGGCAGGTTCTCTTGTTCCCAGTTGATTGAGACGGCACTTCCTGAAAGGAGAACCAGCACAACCGGTTTTCCGGTATTGTATATTTTCTTAATGAAATCTTTTTGTAACTGGGGTAAACCCAGGGTTAAACGGTCGCCACCACGGAAGCCTTTAACACGTACTTTCATTTCTTCACCTTCCAGGCGCGGTGACAATCCCATGAATAAAATGACTGCATCCGATTGGTTTGCAAGGGTGAGTGCATTTTGTTCAGTATCTTCTTTTGGTGGTGCCCACAACAGGTGCATATTTGCATCGCCATGACGCTCCATAAATTCAACTTTGATGTTGTAAGGCTTATTTGCTTCCAGCTCAATGAATTCATACGTTTTCCTGGAATGATGAATGTTACGGAAACTAACAAACAACGTATCCTCTAAGTAAATATTAAAATCATTGAAACCTTCGCCACCAAATGCATATTCACCAGATTTTTCAGGGACAAACACGCCGGTCCATCGCACACTAAAATTATCATCATCCAATGTTTCCATAGGAGCCTTATCCCACCAGTAGAAATCTATGTTCGGGTCAATTTGTTCGGTAACCGGGTTGCCCGAAAGTTCAATATTATTGAAATATTCGGCCTTTAATCCTTGTTGCGACATCGATTCATCCGTAAAAAGGTTTTCCGAAGGAATCACCTCAAATGTCGGAAGGCCTTTTGCATGTTCGCATCCCAAAGCATATTGAACATCAGCGTTGGGTAATTTATCCTTAATTCCCTGAAGCGGAGTGATCAATTCAGATGGAATACCATTATAGTTTGCAAGTAAAACCTCCGGATCATTAGCATTGGGGCCGATTACGGCTATTTTTTTCAGGTCTTTACTTAACGGTAGTGCATTGTTTTGGTTTTTCAGCAATACAATGGACTTCTGTGCTGTTTCCAGGGAAATTTGAGCATGTGATTCCTTATCCAACACGCTTAACGGAATATCATTAAAAGGCACATCATCCTGTGCATCAAACATACCGAGTTTAAACCTGGCAAGAAACAAACGTTTTACAGCAACATCAATTTCTTCCTCAGTAATAAGCCCTTGTTCAACGGCCTCATTTAATGCAGGATAAACATCACCACAATTCAAATCAGTCCCTGATTTAACACCAAGTGCTGCTGCTTCAGCCGGAGTTTCAACAACGTGATGTCCACTGTAAAAATCGCGAATTGCACCGCAATCTGAAACTACATAACCATCAAAACCGATTTTGTCTCTCAGTAAATCATTTAGCAGGTAATCACTTCCGCAGCATGCTTCACCATCATACCTGTTGTAGGCACACATTACAGAATACGCTCCACCGTCCTGTACCGTTTTTATAAATCCGGGCATGTATGTTTCCCAGAAATCAATTTCCCTTGTTGTGGCATTGAAACTGTGCCTTTCGGGTTCCGGTCCGCTGTGTACAACGTAATGCTTTGAAGTTGCAATAGCCTTGAAATATTTTTCATGGTCACCTTGCAGACCTTTGATAAAATTGGTTCCAATCTCACCTGTCAGGTATGGATCTTCACCATAGGTTTCCATACCACGGCCCCAGCGAGGGTCCCTGAAAATATTGATGTTTGGAGTCCAAAAGGTCAGGCCTTCATAAATACCTCTTTTACCTCTTTTTTGATAATCATTGTATTTGGCTCTGGCCTCTTCGGCAATGGTTTGTGAAACTTTTAAGATTTGTTTGGTATCCCAGGTGGCAGCCATTCCGATAGCCTGAGGAAAAACGGTGGCTTTTCCGGATCGGGCAACGCCGTGCAGACATTCATTCCACCAGTTATAAGAAGGAACATCCAACCGTTCGATGGCCGGAGCCTCAAATTTTAGCTGACCAATCTTTTCTTCAAGGGTCATTTGCGATACCAAATCTTCAACCCTATCTTCAAATGGCAGGGACGTGTTTTTGTAATCCGGCTGATTGGTTGTGCAGGAACAGATTACTCCAATGAGAAACAATACGTAAACAAGTTTTTTTCTGGTCATGGTACTAAAGTTAAATTAACATCTATGATATATACGATATTTCAAGTAAGCGTATAAATTACGCAACCCGAATTTACGCATATTTTTAAAAGAATCATGAATGTTTCAAATATTTTATTGACCGTTGATGTATTGAACGGAAACATCCTCCGGTTTAAAGTCGCTGCTTTCACCATTGTACATCACAATACGGTACTGAAGGATTAATGGATGAACTTTTTTCAGCAAGATTGCTTCGCGACCCGGATATACCGGATTCTGCATGCTTTTTTTGCTGCGAAGTATCCAGGGTTCCTCATAACCCGGATTTTCCGGATGCTGAATGATTACAAATCCTGATTTATTTTTACCGTCAAAAGTAGCATTCATGTTCATCCACGGTCCTGCTTCAACGGCATTTGTTTTTGGTTCAACAGGATTATTTCCGCTGGTAAATTTCAGATCATCCGGTAATTTTATGCGGGCCGAAAATCCACCATACCCTTTTTCATTATCAGAACCACCTATGCGCAAACTATCAACCAGGGATGCAATTTCAATTTTAAAATCAACCATTCGGTAATTATTATCCTTGAGCGGATAGGCAGTAATGGTTACCTTTTCACTGGCAAACGGCTCCGTGCCGTTTTTAAAATTTGGCGATTTCCATTGTACCGCTGCATGTATCTGTGCATTATTTCCTACTGATGTTTTTATATTATTTACATCCCAAATAAAATTTTCACAAAGCCATGCGTCAGCAATACGATCGTTACCAATCCATACCTGGTGCCATGTCCAGAATATTCCACGGTGGTGATAATGGTCTTCAGGAAAATCCTCTGTAATTATTGATCCATTCAAGTCATAAAGCGGATGCACGTAACTGGCACGAGGATATTCCCCATTGAATGTTTTTGTTTTTGCCTGGTAAAACAAAACAGGAGTATCACCATCTTTAATCCAAACCCCTTCATCTGTTTCTTCAATCAACATTTCATTGGTTGCACAGGCATTTGTTCCAAGTGCTAACAGTACATACAACAATGTCGGGATAACAAATTGTATTGCTTTCATTTTTATCACATTACGATTTGTTTTTACTTAATGAAATCAGGCTGCTCACACCTCTGATAATTAACCTGATAAGTCCGGTAATCAGATAAATAACCAGTCCAAAGAGCAATGTAATGTGAAATGTTGTATACAGCTCAGACCATTCCGTATTGAATTTAGCAATGGAGTAAATATTGAGCAACAGCGCTAGAATAACCGAACCCAGTAAAATCCATAGTTCTCTTTTAATAACAAATCCTTTTATAACAACGTCTTTCATAAAAATAGTATTTTTAGATAATTAGCCTTATTAATTTATAAATTCATTCCAATACACTGGCTACGATCAAGTATACTTTCAGTGAGCTCCGCTACGCTCGGGTTCACTATCTCCCGCTTGCGCGAGACCATGTGTAACTAAATCAGTATAATAAACTCTTTGGCGGTACAACCTCTACTGTATTTCAAATAAATATAAATATTCATGTATACGGCAGGTTAGATGTTTGCTTCTTCCGGCCAGTATACAATTTCATTATTTTTCATTGCATTGTGTCCCATAAGTGTTGCAATGCTGGCATAATAACCCTGTTCTGCAATTCCCGGAAGTGATTTTTTATTTTGTTGAACTGCATTGGCAAATGCCTGTAATTCAAGGTATGTTTCATCAACCGTATCATTATTGGGGTCAATGATATAATTACCGTCTGTATTCGCAGCGGTTTCAGGTATCCATGTTGCACCGCCAATCGGGATGTTATCAAACACTGCATGTTCAATATTATTGATCAGTTGCTTTATTCCTGGTGCAGCCGGTATTTCTTCCGGAAAGTATTTTCCCTTTTCCAATTCGTATGTTCCCGTATCGCCCATGAATTGAATTTCCAGTCCGTAATGTTTATTACTGGTCATTGAATCATAAACCATATGAATACCCTTTGGATATGAATAAACAAGATTCACATTGTCATAAACTTCGCGTCCGTCTTTCCAGTAATTGATACTTCCTGAACCGGAAACTTTTTCAGGTTTCATTTCAAGAAACCAGTTTGCAACCTGGATATGATGTGATGCAAGTTCGGTCATTAAGCCACATGAAAATTCATCGTACAACCTCCAGTTCATCTTTTTTTCAAGTTCAGGGCTGGGTACGGGTCTGCGCCAATCGTTGTTTCGATGCCAAAAGGCCCTGATTTGTGTCAATTGACCCAGATGACCGCTGACTACCTGCTCATAGGCTTTCAAATATCGCGGGTGGAACATACGTTGGTGTCCGATAACCAGTACTTTACCTGCATTCTTATGCGCGAGGTACATGTCTTTGCAATCCTGATACGTTTTTGCCATTGCCTTTTCGCAAAGTACATGCTTTCCGGCACTGAATGCATCAACGGTCATGTGGGCATGCTCGTGCAGTGGGGTGGCAATAACAATGCCGTCAAGATCATTCATGTCAAGCATTTCGCGGTAGTCATAAAACGCTTTGGCTTTGCCATCAGTTAACTGAATAGCTCTTTCATAATGGGGTTGATAATTATCACAAACCGCGGCAATTTCCACATTTGGGATTTGTAACAGATTCAGGAGTAAACCCTTACCACGGCTGCCAACTCCGATAACCCCGAGCCTGACTTTTTCACTTGTATCGGCTGTTTGGGCAGCAGCATTTAACCATGATAACGAAGAGAGTACAGCAGAACCTCCAACCCAGACAGAAAAAGCTTTTAAAAAGTCTCTTCTTGATGTATATTTAATTCGTTCCATAGCACAAATTATATTTGTTAATAAGCTTTTATATATTTTTTGTTTACAAAGTTTCGAATAATCACAGATAATATTGTTGTTATTCCCAAAGATAATAGCAAAAATAGATCCATTCGCACATTTAACACTTCATTTGGAATGGTTTTGAGCAACGATAATATGAAAAAAATCAATCCAATACAAGTAAATACGATAATCTCCATGCCGGGTTTGTGTTTGCTCAGTATGGCGTAAAATATCATTGGCGCTAATAATGAGGTGCCGGCAAAACTTACCCTTGCCAACATGACCAGTTGGTCACTGCTTAATACGGAAAAAATAAGTGCGGCAATGGCAAAGAATATCATGGCGATCCGGGTACGAATCATTTGCGATCTGTCACTTCCTTTGAGCATGGATCGCAGTTCTGATCCCAGTGCAAAAATTTGCGAATCACTGGTGGATAGCGCTGCTGCAATAAGACCGATAACAGTTGCTGCTGCAATGATATCCATTTGATCGAAAATCAGAACCCTCGATATGAATTCAGCGGCTGGTGCATCCGCGTATTGATGAGCACCATATAAACCTATTGGAATGGTTGGTAATATAACCAATATTGCAAAGGTACCAACGGCAACGGCCATGCGATGAAGTGTTCGTGTACTCTTTAATATAACAAGGCGTGTAGAGAGTTGCGGTTGTGTAACCGGAATTAATAAGATGGCCAGAAATGAAGCAAGCAGAAACTGAAAATTAAAAAGGCCTTTTGGGCCGGGTGTGGATAACAGGGCGGTATTGGTTTCTTCAATGGTGTCAAACATATTTTCAATGCCTCCAAAAAAACGAATAGCGTTGCCGGCAATAATCCATACAACGGTAAGTAACAGCAATCCCTGCATCACGTCGGCATACATGATAGCTTTAAGTCCACCAAGCTCACTGTAAATCAGCATAAGCATAACAATGATGGATGCCCATCCCCAGGCGGGCAATACGTTTGGCAGGATGGCATTTAAAAAAATGGAAACGCCACGAATCTGGATCGCAACGTAAGGAATAAGGAATACAAAGATTCCAAAGAAGTAAATATACGATGCCCAGGGTGTTTCGTAACATTTGGTTAATAAACCGGCCATTCCCCTGAATCCTTTGGAAGCTGCTTTTTTTCTGAGCATAAAACCGAACCAAACAATCAAAAAAACCATAGCCCCATCTGAAAATGCCAGGAACAACCAGGCACCGATGCCATGAACCCGGAAAAAATCAGGCATACCCATGAGCGTAAAAGTACTGAACAAGGTAGCTGCGAAACTCATAAACCCCAGAATCGTACCAATATTTGATCCGGCGAGTATAAAATCATCGGAACTTTTATTTTTCCGTCTGGAACGGAGTGATAAAGAAATCAAAACAGAGATGTATATTATGCTAATAATGACGATCCACTTTATCATTTCCGGCTCTCCTTTCTCCTTAGTATTTCTTCTTTGCTGCCCGGGTGGACACGCGTTGAAATGTAGGTAAGAAATACAAGACTTATGGTGGTTAATATTCCCATCCAAAGTGAATATGGAAGCCCGGCCAATTCCGGTTTAAACGTATGATGTGGTATTACCAGCGGACTAAACGAAACTGCAACAATCATGATAGCTGCTGTAACGGTAATACCATAATACCATTTGTATTTTTTTAATTTCTCTTTCATTTTACAAGCGTTGTATTGTTAAACCTCCGTCTATCATAATAACCTGTCCGGTCGAGTAAGTGAATCGCTGTTTGACAAGGGCAATAACAGCATTTCCAACATCTTCAGGATAACCCCATCGTTTTTGCACACAAAGCCCTCCATCGATTAATTTGTCATATTTATCTTTTACTTTTGAAGTCATATCGGTAGCGGTAATTCCTGGTCTGATTTCATATACCGGAATCCCAAAATCACCTAACCTGACTGCATAAAGCTGTGTCATCATGCTCATGCCTGCCTTGCTCATACAGTATTCTCCCCTGTTAATGGATACTACGGTAGCGGATATGGATGAAATATTGATGATCATTCCCTGAAAGGCTTCATTTATTGATTTTTGTTCAATCATCCATGTGGCAACGAATTGGGTGAGAAAAAACGGACCTTCAAGATTAACAGCCATTACTTCCCGATAACTTTCTTCTGTCATGTCAAGTAAATCAGTTCTTTGTTTAGGGGCAATACCAGCATTGTTAATTAGAACATTGAGATGCCCGAAATCCTCCTTTATTTTGGATATTATCCTGGTTCGGTCATCTTTACTACCTACATTTCCCGGGTAATATTGTACCTGACCTCCATGCGTTTTTAATTCTGCAATTGTATCCGAAACAAGTTTCTCTTCGCGCATACCATTGATTGCTAAATCGAAACCCTCAATTGCCAGTGCCCTGGCAATTCCCAGGCCGATTCCCCTGCTACCTCCTGTAATCAATGCTACCTTATTCATATTTCAAATATAAAAAATTCAAATTTTACTAACTTTTTGTTTACCCATTAAGTATTGGTATATCAACCCAGGCCTTTTTGTTCCAGCTTTCGATGCCTTTTTCGGCAAGTTGCACTCCTTTTGCGCCTTCCAACAGAGTATAGGGAAAAGGTTCATTTTTTACAATGTGTTTTAAAAAAAGTTCCCATTGTGCTTTAAAAGCATTATCATATGATTCCTGTTCCGGAACTTTTGTCCATCCCTTCAGAAAATCAATGGGCTGTTCAATATCCGGATTCCAAACCGGTTTTGGTGTAGTTCCGCAGTGCTGGGTATAGCAATTGCGAAGTCCGGCAACTGCTGAACCTTTAGTCCCGTCAACCTGGAGAGTTAATAGATCATCACGCCTGACGCGAACGCACCAGGATGAATTAAAATGAGCTATAACATTGTTTTCCAACTGAAAAGTGGCATAAGCAGAGTCATCGGCTGTACACTTGTACGTTTTACCGGATTCATCCACTCTTTCTTTGATATGGGTTGCCCCCAGGCAGGAGACGGCTTTCACCTTTCCAAAAATATTATCCAATACATATCGCCAGTGACAGAGCATATCCACGATAATTCCTCCGTCGTCTTCTTTTCGGTAATTCCACGATGGGCGTTGGGAGGGAATGGTGTGCCCTTCAAATACCCAATAACCAAATTCACCTCGTACGGACAGGATTTCACCGAAAAAGTTGTTTTGAATTAACCGTTTCAATTTTATTAATCCCGGGAGCCATAATTTATCCTGCACCACTCCGTGCTTAACTCCGGTTTCCTGGCACACAGAATAAAGTTCAAGGGCTGTTTTTGTATCAGTTGCAACGGGTTTCTCACAATAGATATGTTTTCCTGCTTTCGCTGCTTTTTTCACTGCATCGGCCCGCCTGCCCGTGGTTTGTGCATCGAAATAAACAGTATACGCATCGTCATCGAGAACTTCATTCAAATCGGTTGTATGCTTCATAATTCCGGATAGTTGGGCCAGCCCGTCTAATTTGGCTTTGTTTCTACCCACCAGGATCGGATCCGGCATAATGCTTTCATCTGGTCCAATGGGTACGCCCCCCTGCTTCATGATTTCCACAATGGATCGCATCAGGTGCTGGTTTGTGCCCATCCGCCCGGTTACACCGTTCATAATGATTCCTACTTTATGCTGTTTCATTTTATTACTACTAATTTTGATATATTTTAATATTTGCATATTTAGAGCACCTTGTCCACATGTGCCTGAACCCGATTTTTCCTTCGTTTATTTTTTCAAATTCGGAGGTATCCCAGTAAAACAACGTTGATTTTTCATTTCCTTCTACCTGCATGTACAGGTCGTTTACATGTTTAATAATGGTGATACTGTATTTAATGCCCGGTTTAAACAAGTCTGTATCATGATAGTCGCCTTTGATCATGGTTGAAGAATTAAACTTTTGTCCTGGTAAAACGGGATACCTGCGTGCCCGCACATAGTCGGTATTGTTTGGATTATTTTCCATGGAATAGGCTGCATAACTGATATGTAGCAGGTTCATGTTTTTATAATAGGTTTTCATGTAAGGAATTACACGTAATCCCGTCCATTTTGAAATGTCTTTATCGTATGGCCCGCTTCCAATGCCGGTTGCCTGAATATATATTATGTTCACAAATGTATTTATATCATCCATTCGGGTATAATCATATTCAATTTTTATATTTCCTTCAAAGCTGTTTTTAGTCCAAAGAACTGCATGCGAAGCGTTGTCATATGCTATTGGTCCTGCTGAAAAAAGCATTCCATCATCCATGTTTTTAATTGTCGCTCGTTGTCCATCCAAAAACCATTGTTGCTGCCAGTCCTTGCTTCCATCCTCAGAAAATACTTCTTTCCAGGATTTTTTTTGAAGGATAGTATATGCTTCATGTAGGTCTTTTTCAGTTTGAGTAAAAACCTGTATCTGGCTTATATAAAGTAGAATTGATATTGCTAAAAAGGACTTTTTCACTAGAATAAAATTAAGTTAGACATTTGTTTTTCAAATATTTATAATTATCAGAAAATAGCATTAGCTATTCTAATACCGTGGAACCTTTCCCGCTGCAGCAGGACAAGCTTTGTTTTATTGCTTTCGGCGAGCTCGTAAACTCGGTTCATGCTATTGTTGTGAACTTCTGTGGATGTGGGTTTCATATGTTATATTATATTTTTATAGGTTAGTTGGAGTTCGCCATGACAGTTTATCAAAGATATCTGATGCTTCATTAAATAAACATAAGACGTGTGTATCAATAATATTATCATGGCTCGGTTCATTTTCATGAATTTTTCTGGTAAGCATCAATTATATTTTTTAGAAATACCTGTTGATCCTGGCACCAATATTTTTCTGAAAAAATTTCCACTTCATGAAAGCCATCAAAGCCGGCGTTTTCCATCCAGGTGCGTATTTCTTTAAGGTTGATACATCCTTCGCCCATCAGACCGCGGTCAAGCAACATATGGTTTGTAGGTGTTTTCCAATCGCAGATATGATAGGCAAAAAGGTGATTGTTTTTTCCGCATCGTTCAATTTCATTTTTTAATTGTGGATCCCACCAAAGATGATAGACATCTACAGCTACACCAACATTTGGTGAATTTATTTTTTCAGCAAGGGTATTGGCCTGTTCCAGGGTATTAATTGCAGAGCGGCTGTCGGCATACATCGGATGCAAAGGCTCAATGGCCAGTTTTATATTATTTTCCTCGGCCAATGGCAAACATGCAGTGATGCCCTCGAATATTTGCTGTCGTGAAGTTTCAAGTGATTGTCCTGGATCTGCTCCACAAACAAGAACAATCATTGGAGCTCCTATGGAAGTTGCTTCAGCGATCATTTGTCTGTTGTCTTCAATAGCCTCAAAACGTTTTTTCTCACTAATTTGTGGAAAAAAACCTCCCCGGCAATACGATACAATCGTCAGGTTATGCTTTTCAATGATAGATTTAACTTTTGAGGGCTCTAATTGTCGGACAGCATCTCTCCATATAGTTATGCCTTTTATTCCTGCACTCGAATAAGCCGCACATGCATCTTCAAAATTCAGTGGTTTTGTTGTAATCGTATGGATGCAAAGTTTACGCAGGTCATTCATGGATTCAGGCATAGGTTAGATATTTTCGATGCAGTTAAAAAACTGATAATATTGTTCGTTGTTGATGATCTTTTGCAGATACAAAGCCAACTCTCGTGCATGATAATCTCCCCACATGCTTGATTCCCCATATGGAATGTTGCTGTTCGCGGGTATGAAATCCCATCCGTTCGGTTGGTGATAAATGGAGTGCAGAAGTAAGCCCTGATGATTGCTGTTGGTACTTAGATAAGGTTCTTCCAATAAACGATTGACAACTGTTAAACCTGCCTGCCAGTATTTTTCAGAAGCATCTGGTTCATCATTTTTCAGGTAATTGCCCAGTCGAAGTAATCCTTGAGCGGCAATAGCTGCAGCGGAACTATCTACAGGTTCGTAATCGTTAAATGGATCTGCTGGTTTTTTTAAATAATCGCTCCCGAGTTTATGAAGTTGAGGTGCTCCGGTATCCCAATATGGTATTCCATCTGTTGGTGTATTGTCAATATAAAAATCACATGTAGCCCTGGCAGCTTTCAACATTATACCAATTAGGTCAGCATCCGGATCAGTGTCTTTGAGCAGGATTGGACTCAATCTGGAAAAAAGTTCAAGTTCTTCGGTAAAGCCTGACATAGCCCAGGCCAGCCCCCTTGTCCATGTTGAAAAACCTGTGTAGCCTTGTTGGGTATTCGGACAGCGATAATGACCATCGTTGATATTAAAAATTGATTCGTGGGCTGTTCGTCCCCATACATCAAAAGTATCGCGGCCTTCACCATAGTAAACTGAATACCTGGCCGTAGTTTTCAAGTGTTGAATCGCTCTTAAAAGAAGATTGATTTTCTCATCGTGATCGGTTTGCAATACATGCCCGAGCAAGTGACTGACAATTAGTGATCGTACTGAACGCACGGTATCAACAAACAGAGAATGCGGCCCGTTGAATGAATGGATGAATCCGCCCTCCGCTATTTTTGTCCATCGCGCGGCCTGAATTGCACCGGAGACTTTTAATGCCAATTCATAAAAGTTTCTTTCCCAGGGATTTTTATCCATCTTGTTTTCATGCATGAGCCTTAGCAAGTTTCCGTACGTGCTCATATTATTAAATCCATGGTCATGCACACCCATATGACTGACATGGGGTGCCATGAAATCAACAGTTTGTGATTTCCCGTAACTAAGAAAAGCTGTGTCACCGGTGGCATCATACTGCAAAATGGCTGATCCAAATTGAAATCCCTGGGTCCATTCTGTCCATCCCCGGGTTGTATATTTTCCTTTTACGGTGAACACAGGTGACCCCTGCCTTGAATCATATTCACTTTTTATCAGGTTGATTTTTTCACCGGATAGATGCCAGAAATTTTCAAGTTTTTTATCTAAATCTTTCGCTTTTAATTCACTCTTGATCAGCATACAGGATCTAAATTAAAAATTAATCATTCAAAAATACTTGAAAAGAAATTATGAAGACATGCATAAATGCATCTATTTCTGGTACTTTTTATTCATTTTGCTTTTAAAACCAGAAGGTGTGTCACCGGTTTTATTCTTGAAAATTCTACTAAAATATGATGGATCTTCATATCCCAGGCGGAATGCAATTTCTTTATTTGTTAATTCAGTGTAAGTGAGTAGACGTTTAGCTTCAAGTACTATTCGGTTTGCTATAACATCACTGACATTGTAACCCGTCATTCGTTTTACTGTTTTGTTCAATTTGGATGATGTAAGAGCCATTAAATCGGCATATTCTGAAACAAAATGAAGGGATGAGAAATGTTGTTCAACCAGGTACCTGAATTTACTTGCTGTTTTGTAAGCAACATCATCAATGCCGGATATCTCGTGACGGTATAAATAAAAAAAGTTTTCGCATTTGAGAAGAAAAATGTGAAGATAGGATCTCAATATTTCCGGAGTGTATTCATTGTAATTCCCGAGTTCAGATTTGATACTGTTGATAAGTGTTTGGATTTGAATGAAATCGTCTTTGTTTAGCTCCAGGATAGGACTTATTGTGGGATTGTTGAAAAAAGGAAGATCAAACAGGATATCTTTGTTTTCAGCGGTGACCGGATAAAACTCCCTTTTAAAAACCATTAAATAACCGTGATAATCCTCTTCCCTTGAAATCAGGTGTACCTGTCCCGGAGTTAAAAAGTGAATGCTGTTTGATGCAATCGAATATGTTTGAAAATCAATTTCATGCTTACCGGCACCATTCGCAAAAATACATATTTCATAATAAGAGTGTCGGTGGGGAAGTTCGGTTTTATGAGGGTATGTTTTTCCCCGAATGGTTTTACCTTGAACTTCATAAAGCTGGAAAGAAAAATTTTGACTTTCCTCGGGCATTTCGTATACATGTATATGACGTAACCCCATGTATTATATGATTGTATGTAACAAAACTGTTTTACTTTCTTGTTCAACTTAAGAATATCAACCCGATTAAAAATGATCGTCAGGAACTGATTCGGAGAATTCAGTATATGCCTGATCAATGGTTTGCATATGCTTATCTGAAATTAAAATCTGAAACTGAAACGTAACAGTGTTTGTATTGTTTAAACGAAAATCCAGGGTTTTTTCTCCATTACTGAATACCTTCTGACCTAATGGGTTCGCTGAAAAAAGTCCGTAAGTTCTGGCATGCCAGTAAGTAGGGTGGCCAATATTAGACGGGTGGTCCATGATCGTGACAGCAATTTGTTCACCGTTGATTTCAGATGACAGGGTAACCCATTCAGCTCTTGTGCCCCATACATTATTATCTTTAAGGCCGGTACTGCTGAGGTAGGAACCATTTCGTCCGTCATTGCAAATGGTTGTATTTTTCCGCTTAACACCTTCGTCGTTGGTGAGAATTAAGGGTTTTGAGGTTGGGAATTCAAATTCCCTGGCCATTCGAATGGCAAACATACCTTCCTTATTATCCTTGAACTGAACATCGCATCCGACAGCCTTTAATTCAGACATACGACGAATGATTCGCATGCTGTCATTAAAAGAGAAGAGAAATGTGGTGGTTTCTTCCAATATCACTTCTCCCTCATGGTTTACCCAATCACAACGCACTTTTAGTAAACCTGAATTGGTATTGCTTTTTGTTTTAAGAATTTTCCGGTGGACAATGTGCCCGTATCGGGCTTTATTTTTAGAAGAAACAGCATACGAATTATTCCAGAAATCCAATTCATTTACATTTCCATAATTGAACCATTGACCGATATGATGTGGATGATCAACCCGCTCATTTGGCCTTGGATTTATTGGAAATCCGCGTGTAATGATGTTTCCCCCTGGTGAATATATGGGATAGAGCACCTGTTTTTTTAAGGTGTCATGGTAGAGGTATGAAGTGAAATATTTTCCATCCAGATAAATGTCGATTTTTTGCCCGTCTTGGTGATGTAAAAAAGTTACTTTTCCTTCACCGGCGTAGGAAAATAAAAATAAATTCAGGCTAATAATGAAAGTAAATAACCTGAATTTATTATTTGTTGAGTATTGCATAAAATTTAATATAGAAATACCTTATTTCCTGCCATTACTTCCTGCGTTGCTTCATCAAAGGTAACACGCTGTCCGGTTCGCAATGCTGCTGTTGTCATAATACCGGCAATAGCGTGATTATAACCGGCTCTTGCAGGTGCATGAGTTTCTTTTCTGTTGCGGATACAATCCATCCAGTTTCGCATATGAGCAACTGTCATCGGATCACTACCGGTATCAGCCGCAGTGGTTACGTTTACCGTTGGCAGTTCATATTGCTCTAAAAGAAACGGTTCCATATTCATAGCACTGGCAAAACGTTCTGTCAGCCCGCCATCAGGTGTCACCATGTTTGTTTTCAGGTTTAATGAACCACCATTTGAATAATAAATTTCTTTTGTACCGCCGGCAGAATTGTGTTGTCGCGAAGAATAGACTACCTGGAATCCTTCAGAAGGATCGTTTAGCGGTCCATAATCAAACACGGCAGTCATGGTATCGAAATTTTCCCGACCATCCTGCCACATATAAATTCCTCCGTTTGCAGAAACACTTCTCGGGTGGGGCAGGTCGGTAAACCAATGCACGGTGTCAATCTGGTGGCACATCCATTGCCCCGGAATACCTGAAGAATAAGGCCAGAATAATCTATATTCAAGGTATTTTCTCGGGTCCCAGGGTTCATAAGGACGATTCATGAGGTAGCGTTTCCAGTCAGTATCAGATTTCTTGATGGAGGCTACCAAATCAGGAAGTCTCCAACGGCCGGGTTGGTTTACATTCCAGGACATCTCAACGATGGTAATTTTCCCGAATTTCCCGGACTTAATATATTCATTCGCTGCATGGTAATTGTTACCGCTTCTTCGTTGTGAGCCAACCTGTACAACCTTACCCGAACTCTCAGCAGCTTTCAGGGCTTCACGGGCATCCGGCATACTTTCGGCAAAAGGCTTTTCTACGTACACATCCTGACCAGCTTCAATGGCCTGTGTTAGATGCAGTGAATGCTGAAAATCAGCAGTACTTATAATAACTGCATCTGTTTCTTTTTTGTCATACAGTTCTTCATTGTTGCGGGCAAGCCTGACATTCATTCCTTTTTCATCGAAATAGGTTTTAGCCTCATCCCTGCGGCGGTTCCAGATATCAGATACAGCAACAATTTCCATGTTGGTTTCCGCTGCCTGGCTAAGAAATGCAGGAATTAAAGAACCTCGCGCCCGGCCGGAAAAGCCAACAATTCCCACTCTTACTTTATCATTTGATCCAAGGATGTTGCCGTAACTTTTAGCTGTCATTCCCATTCCTGAGATAACCATCCCCGCGGCACCTGCAGATGATTTTTTTATGAAATCTCTTCTTGAATTAGTCATGTTGGTATTATTTTTTAAAAAAACTATTCCATTTCTTTTATTTTGATGGACCTGAAGGAAACGCGATCACCATGGTCCTGAAGTAGGATATGGCCTTGTTCAGCTTTTCCGAAGTTATCCCAAACCTTGTATTTACTCTCTTTAACCAATTGATCAAAAGCAGCGCTTGTACGGTCATATTCAAGAACCTTGAATCCATTAAGATAATGTTCAATATGCTGTCCATCGGATTTAATCATGGCCCAGTTCCAGTTTCCAATGCCTGTGAATCGTTTGTTTTCTGCTTTAATGAGATCATAAAGTGAAGCAAGTGTGCGGCTGCCTTCGTGGTTGCCAAGTTTTGCATCAGGGTGGTTTTTGTCATCAAGGATTTGATATTCCGGACCAATGGACGAACCTTTTGTTTCTTCTGCTTCGGTTACATAATATTTAATACCGCTGTTTGCACCCTCTGTAATGCGAAACTCAAGACTGAATACAAATTTATCGTATTCGCCAATAGTTACAATGTCACCACCATGCTGAGATTCGGCTCCACCTGATTCTTCAACGGTTAAAACCCCATTTTCAATAAACCAGCCAAGTTCCGGAAATTCTTCCATATGTGCACCTCTCCAGCCTTCGGTTGTTTCTCCGTCGAAAAGGAGTTTCCAACCTTCTTGTTGTTCATTTTGTGTAAGCTTATTCACCAGTCGGCTCACCTCAGGAGCTGTTGTTTGCCGGGCATAATCCTGCGGATTTTCCGTAATGATACGAATGTTTCTCCAGCGGACTTCAATGCCTTCATTTTCCGGGTCATCTTTTACGCTGTGCACCTGCAATGCAATAAATCCTTCAGAAGTTAGTTCATCCCTTAAATTTGCGACCGGCACACCATTAACAAATGTTCTGAGTGAGTCACCGATTGCTTCAATACGGTAGGTATTCCAGTCATCCAGTTTGAATGCAGATTTGGCATCCGGGTTAAAGCTTAACGGGTATAACCATCCTCTGCGAGCTTCATCGTAAATACCACCCGACCAGGCCCTGTCAGAAGGATCTACCTCACACTGGTAACCGTGAACACGACCGTTCCTGTAAATCGGATCACTTAAACTTCGGAATTGCACACCAGAATTTAAACGTGAGTCAACTTTAAGTTCGAGTTCCAGGATAAAGTCGCTGTAATCTTGATTCGTGCAAAGAAAACTGTTTGGGGTGTTAAGGACGGTTCGCCCGACAATTTCTCCGTTTTCTACCGTATACGATGCTTCTCCACCTTTTTGGCTCCAACCTTCAAGGTCTTTGCCATTAAACAAGTCAACCCATGGCTCTTTTGGTTCTGTTGAACATGATACCGTTAACGTTAACGGTAAAATAAATAAAAATAGCTTCTTGTAACTTTTTAATTTCATTTTCATGTGTTTAAAATTTGTGACCAAACCTGAAATTTGGCACTTATTTCAATCGTGGTAGTGTGTGCCTCAGTAATTATCTCAGACATGGTCTGTTTCATGGATTTATAGTTAATGATTAATTACTATTGTTTTGAAGAAGTTAAAAATACATAAACTTTCAAAAAAAAAGAAAATTTTTCTTCAAATAATTGCAAATACCATCTTTATTTGGTATTTCGGATGCATACATAATGATTTCAT
>CAZAMT010000030.1:0-23486 GCA_964486145.1 uncultured Bacteroidales bacterium | reverse complement strand
AAGATGGCCAAAGACATGGCGACGCTTCTTGGTAAGAAAGAAAAAGTTAGTCAACTGAATGCAATGGCTGCAAAAATAAAACGAGCGTATTACAAGGAATTTTACATTAAAAAAGAAACAACGTTCGGAAATGAAGGACAAACCGTGTTGAGCGGTTCCATTTACCATGGACTTGCCGATGAAGATATCAGGGATGAAGTGATGAACCAACTCCTGCGAAAAATCAGTGAGCAAGATACTACTTTTGATGTTGGCGTAGTTGGACTGAAATACCTGTTCAACCTGTTGCATCAAACAGATCACAGTGACCTGCTGTATGAAATGGTTACGCACAGGAAAATTCCTGGCCTTGGTTACTGGATTGAACAGGGTGCAACAACGCTCTGGCAGGATTGGGATGGTTCCATGTCACTAAACCACATCATGTTTGGTAGTGTAAGTGAATGGTTTTTTGAATCGTTGGCAGGCATCCAACGGGATCCAAAACAACCCGGGTTTAAGAATATCATAATTAAACCAGACTTTATACCACAACTCAACTGGGTTGCAACTGAAACAGAAACACCATATGGTACGCTGAATGTAAACTGGAAACTAAAAAACGACAGGTATTTGCTTAAAGTTACCGTACCGGTTAACGCAACGGCTGAAATACATATTCCTGTTATCAGTAAAAACAACATACATTTCGATGAAAATGAAAACCTAACCAGGTACAATGGTACTGTAAACAACTACAGTGTATTCAAGGTTGGTTCAGGAATGCATAAATTTTCATTTGCTGCAAAAGACAGGGTGGTATATTCATTTATTACCATTCACAAAGTTCATCAACAAATGCAGCAGAGCCATCCCGAAGCCAGCCATCAAGCTGGTGCACTTCTTTCAACTGCTGACCGCGCATACGACTGACTAAAAGATACTTACAATCCAATTCGGGCAGGGCCGTCATATCACCCCAGAGTTTTTCAAACTGCACTACCGGAAATATGTCTTCCTGTCCCCTTCCCCAACGTTTTTTTACCTCTTTTAAGGTGATGTATGTAGGCATGCGTTTTGACATTTCACGTACAGCAAATCTCACTTTTGAAATATCGTTCAGGTCAGTCCGTTGAAGTCCAAATACATCAAGTAGCCTATCCACATCTACCCATGAACTATTGGTATTGTAGAAAGATAAATTAAATTCAACACGGTCATCCGGAAGCGCCAGGCCTTCAATCAGCCGAACTTTTCCATCAATTTTTGCCAGTCCTCCCCCGCGATCATCAATTTTTCTGCTGATAACCTCAAACGTAAACGCGGCTTTGGATTTTATGTGATGGCCCAGAATTGCCGGATCAGCATGCGCCCCGAGTGTGTCAATATTCTGAATAAACAGGTACTTTAAATCAGGATAATCTGTGATTAACTTATGCAACGTGCCGTTAAGAAACAGGTTTGGAATCTCATACCAGTGCCCTACCGGATGAATGCACTGATGTGGCAGATTGTCTGTGTAATCTTCAGCTTCGCCCATTTCTTTGGCCCAGTTAATGAGTGCATTCCGCACGCTGTCCTGCATTTTTTGTGCTTGTTCATCCAGCACTTGCTGGGGCATTTCCTCCCACATGTATCGCAGTTCTCTTTCTGTTGGAATGAGCCGTTGACCTACAACCCGGCCAGGTGACAACAACAAGCTTTGATCCATTCCAAAACCATTCTTGTAATCTAAAAATTGCTTTATCGCGTGGTGGGTTAAATAGCTTGTTGTGAATACATGAGGAATTTCCCTGCCAATAAAATGTGCTAATTTTCGATTCTTTGCCAGATGTGTTTCGATGAAACTGCGATGTTTTCCTGAAATTTTACAGTAATGATTCAAAGATTTCACTACACCCGCACCTTTTGTCCATCTGCTACCTGCACCACCGGCCAGGTTTACTATTGCCAACTCTCCCTTCTTTAAGGATGACAGCCCTATGTTATGGTTTTCATTTGTATTAATATATTCAAAATGAGTTACTTCAGAATTATTTACATCATCAATCTTAATATTGATTGGAATCCTGTTATGGGCCAACCCAATTCTACCGGATTTCAAATCGGTTTTAATCTGTTGGTGCAATTCCGGATCAAATCCATATTCATTCAATAGTTGATTCAACGTTGTACCTTGACTTTCTTCGCCTCCTGCGTCTGGCAGCATATTTTCGAAAAGCCCGGAAACAAAATTCTCATACCCCTGTTTACATCGGCTAACCTTTCCCACTGTTTCAAGTTCGCATCGTTGCATATTTGTGAGGCTGCTTAATTCTTTTTTCAGCAATGAAGGAGTAATAAATGTATAATAATCCACAGGTAAAATGGCTTCAAACCCACTTAGTATCTGACAGACAGTGCCATTTTCATTTATTTTAAAATCATAAACAACAGGCTCCATGGCAAACGGCACCGTATGTTCGAGAACGCGTTTGGTTTCCGACATTATTTTCTGAAGTTTCTTTTGTGCTTTCTTTTTGTAATCCGGATGAAAAATAAACCCCATGCCTCCTCCTGCCATGCCACCCATCATCCAGAACCCCCAGAAATTTTGACCAAACTCATTTCTTACTTTCTCAATCAAAATTTCGGTATATATGTTACTTGCCCATGGAATGATAGATTGAATCGGCCCTTCAAAATTTTGCTGTGTAAATGAACCAATGGATTTTATTTCGCCTGATTTTATTTTTTCGACAACCTCATCAAAAAAATGTATTGCCTGCTGGCGGGCTTCCCATTCCTTTTCTGTTCGTAACAAATACTTTTCAGTAACCATTTCAAGAATAGGACCTACATCCTGGGCCATACCACCATGAACCATAACGAGTGAATCCTGTAGTTTTTTTCTGGTTTCCAGTGTCACTTCCTCCTGTGTCAGGATTGTGTGTTCAGGTAATAACCTCCCTTTGCTTATACCATATTCGGGATCATCCTCATTCGCGATTACTCCTTCAATCAATTTAATACCCGGCCAAACTCCGCCTGAATCCTGCCAACCACCGCCTGACCCACCGATCCATTCTCCCAGGATTGCTCTTGCCGCAACCAATCGACGCTCTTCCTCTTCAAGGGAACCGATTAATTCTTTTGCCTGGCTTGTGGCACGCATGCAAACGGATATCAGGGATGCCAGTAAATTTGTTGAAACTGCAAGGCGTGATCCTTTGGGTATGTTATTGACCCTGCTGATGATTTCAATGCCTCTGCCCTCTCCTATCAGACGTTCCAGTAAATCGTTCAGCGGAATTCCTGAACCTTCCATTCCCGCTGGCACAATACCTGAAGCAATAACCGCAGCTTTCAAAAGTCCCAGGTAATCTTTTCCAAAATCAAATACATCTTCCAACCTTGAAATGGATGCCGTTGCTCTCAAATCAATACTTGTAAGTTTAAGCACCGGCTCATCAATCACCCGAAAATATGTATCGATCGGAGGTTTTGGCTTTGATTTACCATTTCTGCTGGTAACCTGCAAATCAACACTGATATTTAGAACCTGTGCGCCTTCCGGAAAGTCCATCCCCAGAAAGAAAATATCACTCCAACCGCTATGTGTAATATCCATTCGCACCGGTGTTGATTCGTTTAGCATTGGAAACAAACCGGTGGTTTCATCCTTTGCCAGCAGTTCTTGCCTGACTTTCAGCGGATAGTCCATGGGATGTCCTACCCTGAACATCCACTGGTTACCATATACAGAACGGACACTATACCTGACCTGATCAGCAAGAATTTGAAAAGCCAGTTTGTGATATGCTTCCGCCAGTCCACTGGATATACCTTCATTAATTCCATTTTTATATTGGATCTCCAACAAAATATCAATGGCTTCTTCAAATCGCCTCTTGAGTAAATGAATATATGCATCATAAGGTATCATGCTCTGATAAGTAACCCCTTTCCTGAAAGGCAAATGAAACCTGTGTATGGCATATAAAAAAAATAAAGCACGTACTTTAAAATATAAATTATTGCTTTCCCTTCGAAATCTGTCAAGTTCGCTACATTCCTTTATAAGTTCTTTGGTTGATGCCTCCCTGCAAAATGAATCAAGAGATTGGTTTTTAACCTCCGGTGCACTGGCGGTTATTATATCAATTAGCTTTCCCATATTATCTCCCCCTGTTTGATAAATCCTTGCTTATAAACAGCTCAAGCAATTCGGAGAGTACCAAATCCCTGTCTTTACCGCTTAATGCAAGAGCGAGTTGCGCTTTCAGTAATCCGTATTTATCGCCCATGTCATACCGCAAATCATTCTTTTCAAGGGCAAGATACTGTTCTCTTGCTGCCAACTGGTTAAGTGCTGCACTGAGATTAACTTTTTTATCAGGTTTACTATTCAGTTGATTACCAAGGATTGACATCACCGTTGGTGTGAAAATATGCATACCAAAAAAGCATAAGTAATGACCTGATCGAAGACCCGGTACAATTAATTTTTGTTCGGCCACTGTTGGTGTGGGTTTTTCAATTACCTGGTTAATTTTGTACACCCCTGTCATCTTTTGATGGCCTGTCCCACCAACCACTCCAAAATGAGTAATAAGCGTTTCACGTGTTGCCTGCACTGCAGATACAGCACATTTTTGGTTTCTCGCAAAATCAACAAGATGTTTTGCACATGCAATGTCACTCCTGTTGATATAAAGATGATCCCCTACCAAATGCAGGAAAGATTCATGCTGAAGAAAATCATTGGCACAATGCAATGCATGCCCGTATCCCAGTGCTTTTTCCTGGTAAACAAAGGTTACATAATGGCCATGATTGCCCAGCACCTGGCTATAGGTTTGTTCATCATCTTTTTGAATAACAACACATATTTCAGTTATTCCCGCGTTTACAACTTCCTGAATAAGAATTTCCAGTACTGACTTCTTAACTCCGTCTTTATCGATGAGTGTTTGCAGGGGCAACTTTCGTTGATCAGGCGCCGCAGCAGTTATTACAGCTTTTTTTATTATCATATTTGTCAATTATTTCGGCATGAATGAATGCATAGTTCATGCTTTCTTGTTTTATTAAAGGATTACACCCAAAAATCATTTTATAAAAGAAACAGACCTCCGATAAATCGGTCAGGCTATCCGCTGTTTGTCGGACAAGTTGTCTGAACTCATAATTGCTCACAACTTTAATTCTTGTTTCGCGTTCGCGAACTCCGGGTAGTCGATTGAGGTACACTGCGCTTTCGCATAGCTTCAGCGGAGCAAGCACGACCATGATTAACCCTGATAGTTATCGGGGGTGTGTCAAATTTTGGTTTCGTCATAACATTTAAACAGAAAAAAGCACAGGGCATTGATCTATCAAAATCAACTCTGTGCCTTAAAGTTGTTAAATATTTTCAGAAAAACCAATGGTAAATGAAAACTACCACGTACGATTTTCCATATACTCATCCAGTTCTTTCCTGCTCATTGGGATCAGGTCTGGATTTTCATCCAACCAATTCAAAAAGTCCTGTTTTATTTCATCGCTCCAACGTCCGTCAATTTGCCCGGGTGTATATTTTCCTTCTTTTAATCGTTGATGTCCAAACATGTCGCGTAACATTACGAACTCTGCATTGATGACAACTTTTTGAACCAGGTGTGCCGGAATGAAAATAACCCCTGCTTTTTTAGCCAACACCGCATCCCCGGGAAAAACCGTGACTTCACCAATACGAATCGGGGTATTGATACCCATCAACATGGTTTCTTTCAGGTATGACGGATCCCATCCGCGAACAAATGCATTAAACCCTTCGATTTCGCTTAACCCTTCCATATCGCGTGAGCCGGCATCGAATACCACCCCGGTTTTTGATTTTGCGTAAATGGCATTTCCAAGATTATCGCCAATCAGGGTTCCATCCACCACTTTACCGAAGCAATCGGCCACATACACATCTCCTTCATTAAGCATATCAATGGGCCATGAATTCATTGCACCGATCATACCCGCCTCGTGTCCTAATTTCTCCATGCGCTTCTGAATTTCGGGACGTAAGGGAAAATACAGCGCCGTTAATGCCCTTCCAACAAATGTTTGATCTTCGTGTAAAATTTCCCAGTCACCTGCAAACTGGTTGTGATATCCCTGTCCACGTAAAACGCCCCATGCTTCTTCAATAGAAACATTTTTAAGACGCTCAAGCAACTCATCTTCAACGAGAGGCCTTCCATATTCATCACGTTCACCTTCCCACTCGGCGGTGTAGAACATTACTTGCTCTGTATCAGGTAACTGGCCAAATACAGGAATCATCACCATCAGAAATAACAAAAACAGATTTATTTTTTTCATAACATAAAGGTTTATAGGTTTCTAATCATTATTTACTTTTTCCTTGTCTTCTTTTACCGGCTTGCCCCGCCACCAGGTAGCCAATGAAGAACCGGTAATATTCATCATGGGGCCAAATACCGCAGGCGCCAATCCAATGGTTGCCACCTTGCCCATTTCAAGCGCAATTCCACTGGCAAGGCCACCGTTTTGCATTCCTACCTCCAGGGAGATCGTCCGGCACGATTTTTCATCCATACGCAACAATTTGCATAGCCAGTACCCAAGCGTATATCCAGCCATGTTATGAATTAAACTGGCCAGGATTAACGCGAGTCCTATTTCCAGCAAACTATCCCGACCGGCGGCTGTAATAATCGTAATAATTACAGCTATTCCAATCATTGAAACCAATGACATGGCCTTATCTAACCAGCTTCTATTTCCTTTCGACAAAATTTTAAAAAGATAAGCTGCGATGGCAGGCAGA
This sequence comes from uncultured Bacteroidales bacterium, assembly GCA_964486145.1. GTDB lineage: Bacteria > Bacteroidota > Bacteroidia > Bacteroidales > JAAAOM01 > CAZAMT01. The sequence goes on along the minus strand of CAZAMT010000030.1, from coordinate 16,699 downwards.
ACAAGGAACCATGAAATATCGCTTATAAAGGTACCTATTTGTTCATTTATTACTGCTTCCGTTGTAGCCACATTAATTGCATTCTTTGCAAAAATAATCAAAACGAACACCACCAGTTGCCAAAATATGCTTTTCCGTGATTCAGCGCCGTAACCGATCCCGTGGAACAACAATCCTGCAATGATGGGTAATATAACAATGTTAATGATACTTAACATCATTCCCCAAACATCGATGGGTACATATTGCCCGGCCAATAGTTTCATTAACAGTGGTGTCATAAAAGGAGCGAGAAGGGTTGCTACCGCAGTTAAAGTTACTGACAATGCAAGGTTAGCCCTGGCAATGAATGACATAACATTGGAAGCCAGGCCGCTTGGTGATGATCCGATGAGAACAACACCCGCTGCAACTTCAGGTGGAAATCCAAAAAGTGTAGCCAGGGAAATACCAATGATCGGCATGATTGAAAACTGACAAATAACACCGACCAACACTCCCTTGGGCATTTTAATAACCCCCTCAAAGTTTTTAATACTCAATTGCGATCCCATTCCAAACATAATGATTTGCAACAGCGGAACAATTAGTTTTTTGAGTTGAAAATCACCAACAGCAGTAAAAAACTGCGGATAATTCATTGACAGGGTAACAGCCGCGAATATCCAAATGGTATATGCAAACTTTCGGGTTTGTTCAAACCCATGAAATCCAAGTGCAGTAAAAACAAAAAACACGGCAAGCAACGGACCGATTAGATTCGAATTGTCTGTAAATGTGCTTAGTAAAATTAGAATGAGGCAAAGAGCTGCAATTCCCAAAAACGTTCCAAAAACGATCTTTCTGTTTTTTTCCATGTAGCAAATGAGCTTTAACTGTAAATGAATTAAAATTTAATTTTTAACTTTAACAATAATTCTTAATCGCTTAAGAATTTAACCTGCCCTATTCATAAGTTATAATATTAATTTATGAAACAGCAGAGTTTGTGCCGCCAAAGGCTGCATTAACCCGATTTAGTTACACTTTATCTCGCCCAGGCGAGAGTTAGTGTAGCTTAATCGTAGCCAGTTTATAGTAATGAATTTATGAATTAATAAGGTTAAATGTACAAAAAAAATAACTTCTGTTACAAATTACAATTTATAACCCCGAAAAATTGATCAAATGACACAACGAAGAGATTTCTTAAAAAAAGCTGGTTTAGGTGGATTGGCAATGGGCTTTTTATTTCAGGATGCCATTGCAAAAGAAATTGAATACCTCACTCAGAATGTCAGCCGGTATTCAGCGCCTTCGGATTTAAAAATAACGGATATGCGCATTGCACAGTACGACCGTGTTCCTGTTGTAAAAATTTATACCAACCAGGGAATCTATGGATTGGGCGATGTACGTGATGCGGCAGACCCCCGTTACGCGCTCATGCTTAAAAGCCGGATACTCGGAGAAAATCCGTGCAATGTGGAAAAGTTGTTTAAAATTATTAAACCATTTGGCGGCCATGGTCGGCTGGGTGGTGGTGTTTCAGGAGTGGAAATGGCATTGTGGGATCTCACAGGGAAGGCTTATGGAGTTCCATTATATCAATTATTGGGCGGTAAATACAGGGATAAAGTACGTATTTATGTTGATACCCCAACTGTTAGAGATCCCGAAGAATTTGCAGAACGCATGAAAGGGCGTGTAGATAGCGGTTTTACCATTATGAAAATGGATATTGGCATTGGTCTAATCAAAGATATTCCCGGAACATTAACAAATACAAGCCCATGGGGTGAATTACGAGGGTGGAACCAAATACCTGATTCGTACGCCAACACCATGCATCCGTTTACCCGTGTTCAAATAACGGAAAAAGGGATTGAAAAAATGGTGGAATATGTTGCGGCTGTGCGTGAAAAGGTAGGTTATGATATACCCATCGGGATTGATCACCTGGGACATATGGGTGTAAACAGCATGATTCGACTTGGAGAAGCCTTTGAACCATACAACATTGCCTGGCTCGAAGATTTAATTCCCTGGCAGCTTACGGATCAATGGAGAGAAATCACAACACATATCAATGTTCCCACCCTTACCGGAGAAGATATTTATTTGAAAGACGGTTTTAAAGATTTGATTGAACAACGTGCAGTAGACATGGTACATCCTGACCCGGTATCTGCCGGAGGTTATCTGGAAACAAAAAAAATCGGTGATTTTGCACAGCAATATGGAATTTCTATGGCACTTCACCATGCCAGCTCTCCAATAACATTTATGGGATGCGTACATGCTGCCGCTGCAACACAAAATTTTGTAGCTCTTGAACATCACTCGGTCGACAAGACGTATTGGGAAGATTTGGTGACCGGTATTGACAAACCATTCGTTAAAAATGGCTACGTGCAAGTGCCTGATAAACCTGGAGTAGGTTTGGAACTTAATGAAGAGGTTTTTAAAGAACATCTGAAAGAAGGCTCAGAGTTCTTTGCACCAACAGATGAATGGAATGAAAGAAAAAGCTGGGACCGAACATGGAGTTGAAAAAACAATGAAACAGAACTCCGATAAATCAAAACAGGTTATCCGACGGCTGTCGGACAAGTTGTCTGAGATAACAATTGCTTACAACTTTTAAACAGATAAAAAAAATTTATCATGAAGAAATCATTTCTTTCAGTTTTCTTGCTGATATTGGTTCAATTCATTGCTGCTCAACCGAGGCAGGAATATGTTAAAGTAATTGTAGCTCCGGAACACAGAGACTGGACCTACACAGTTGGAGAAAATGTAGAATTTCAAGTACAAATCCTTCAAAATGGTATTCCCATTGAAAATATTGAGATTCACTACGAAATTAAAGAAGAAAAGATGGATGCACGCAAGAGCGAAACAATCACTCTAAAAAAGGGTGCCGGAAAAATTAAAGGTGGTACCATGCCGCATCCCGGGTTTTTGAGGTGCTGGGTTACTGCAAGTATTGAAGGAAATGAATATAAGGGATATGGAACTGCTGGTTTTGAGCCTGGAAATATTCAGCCAACAACAACTTTACCAAACGATTTCAAAGCGTTTTGGGATAATGCCAAAGACGAACTTGCCAAAATTCCTGTTGAAGCAAACGTTGCGTTGATACCAGAGCGATGTACGGAAAAAGTAAATGTTTACCATGTAGGAATCAACAATATAAATAACAGCCACATCTACGGAATTCTTTCAGTACCAAAAAAACAGGGAAAATATCCTGCTTTGTTAAGCGTTCCGGGTGCAGGGATCAGACCCTATTATGGTGATGTCTGGTTGGCCGAAAAAGGATTCATCACTTTACAAATCGGGATTCATGGCATACCTGTTCATTTACCTGATCATGTTTATACGGATTTGCGTTACGGTGCACTGGACAATTACTGGAGCATGAATTTGGATGACAAAAACGAGTATTATTATAAGCGCGTGTATCTTGGCTGTGTAAGAGCCGTGGATTATATTTTCACGCTCAATGAGTTTGATGGCTCCAACATTGCTGTTTTTGGTGGTAGCCAGGGAGGTGCACTCTCCATTGTTACAGCAGGGCTTGATTCACGAATTAAATATCTCGGATCCTATTATCCTGCCTTGTGTGATTTAACGGGATATCTTCATGACCGTGCAGGTGGGTGGCCTCACATGTTTCGGAATGATTTTACAAATAAGACCGACAAAGTTGAAACATCAAAATATTACGATGTAGTAAATTTTGCCCGATATGTAAAAGTTCCCGGAATGTATTCCTGGGGATACAACGACAATGTTTGTCCGCCTACCTCGTTTTATTCTGCTTATAATGTCATTGAAGCGGAAAAGCAGGTATTTGTTGTACCTGAAACAGCCCATTGGACGTATCCTGAACAACGTGACAAAGTTACCAATTGGCTTATAGATCAACTGAATAAGGATTAACAAAGCATGATAAAAATCCGGAAAATAGAAATCAACGATAACGCCGCCATTGAGCACATCATTAAAGAAACCCTCATGGAGTTTGACGCTGCTGTTCCCGGAACTGCTTTTATGGATAAATCTCTTGCAAATATGTTTGAAGCATATCAATCCGAAAAAAGTACCTATTTTGTTGCAGAGAATGAAGATAAAATCACAGGCGGATGCGGGATTTCTCCTTTAAAGGGTGACAACAACAACACGGCGGAACTTCAAAAAATGTATATCACCGAATCCTACAGAGGAAAGGGAATTGGTAAGCAATTACTTGATACTTGCCTGTTATACGCTAAAAAGAAAGGTTATTCCGGGATTTATCTCGAAACGCTGCCCGATATGAAAATTGCCGGGACGTTGTATAAAAATGCCGGATTTAATTTCCTTTCAGAAAAAATGGGCCAAACAGGCCATAGTTCCTGCCATGTTTGGATGTATAAAAAACTATAAATTAAACAATATCAGTCATGAAATCGAAATCACGTCGTAATTTTATCAAAACCATTGGAATTGCTGCTCCAACAGCTTTGATTGGCAATCGAGTGTATTCAAAATCTTTAAAAAGCAGTAAAGCCGCGAGCAATATGCCCATAGGATTGGCTTCCTATTCCACGCGAAAATTCAGCCTGGAAGAAACCATCGAAATGGCCAATCGCATTAAATTAAAAGACCTTACCCTGAAAAGCATGCATCTGCCGCTGGATGCTTCTCCCCAGGAAATACAGACTGCAATGAAAAAAATAAAAGCGGCCGGAATCAGACCATACGCGGGTTCGGTGATTTATATGAAATCAAAAGAACAGGTTGATAATGCTTTTGAATACACCAAAACAGCAGGAATGCCCATGATCGTTGGAGTGCCAAATTATGATTTACTTGATTATGTAGAAGAGAAAGTTAAAGCTTATGATATTGTTCTGGCAATACATAATCACGGACCAGATAACCTTCCCTATCCAAAACCGGAAGTTGCATACGAAAAAGTTAAAAACAGGGATAAACGCATGGGGCTTTGCATGGATATCGGTCATGTAACCCGTTCAGGAGACGACCCCGTACCTTCAATACACAACGTGGCTGACAGGCTTTATGATCTGCACGTTTGGGACAGTTCCTCTGCAGAAAAAAACGGCAAAGCCGTTCCGGCAGGGCTTGGTGTAATTGACTTTCCCGGAGTCATAAAAGCCTTGATGGATGTTAATTACAAAGGTGTGATTAATATCGAATATGGATCGGAAGGTGATGATCCATTTCCGGGAATTGCGCACACAGCAGGTTATATCAGAGGCATACAGAAAATAATGTGATTATTGAAAAACTAAAAGGTAAGGTTGCACATTGCCACATAGCCGAAGAAAAAGAAAGAAGACCACCGGGAATTTATGGAGAAAATTTCAGACTTTTTTCAATGCACTGAAGAAAATCGACTATTCAGGAAAGGTTTTCATTGAATGCAGGTGGAATAATCCCGAAGATGAATTGCCCCTGGCATACAAAACGATAATGGAGCAATCCTGATATCATATTGGAAACTTATTCAGACGAATCAATATACATCTGATCCACCGGAGTAACAGCAATATCGTAAAAAAAGGAAGCCACCTTTTTTGTAACCGCATCAAAATACTGTTTACCGCGGGTTGCATTTGCATGTTTGGGATTTCCCACACCGGTATCCTGGGTAACTTTTGACCATTGACGTTCAGTCCAGGCCCATTTTTCATTCAACGCCTGTACACTGAATTTTTTAACTTTTCCATCGCCTGCTTCATTTAAAGGAAGTACCAATTCGGGCTTAAGATACATCATAAGCGAGGTTTCCATCTCATTGGCATGATCCCCTTCAGTTTCATCAAAATAATCGCTAAAATCAATGGATTGATACCAGTTGCAAAAAGCCAGGAACATGCCGGGAAATTTTAATCCCAATTCACGCAACATGGGTTTGAAATCATTTCCGCCATGACTGTTGAATACTATAAATTTATTAATTTTCTGATAGTCTAAAACATGTATGATATCATCAAGAATAGTTCGTTGGGTGGAAGGATTGAGGTTGATATCCAGTTTGATATCTTTTTGCCCGGTGTTAACTCCAAAAGGAATGGGAGGCAATACAATGATTCGCGCCCCTTTCTCCCAGGCGATCCGTGCAGCTTCCGCTGAAAGATAGTCGGATTCATATACATCCGTTCCGTATGGTAGATGGTAATTATGAGCTTCCGTAGCTCCCCAGGGTAAAACGGCAAGGTCAAATTCATTATCTTTAATGAATTTCCAATTGTTTTCGGCTAGTAAATAAGGTCGTGACATTTTCATCTGTTTAAAATTTATTTCACGCAAAGTCGCTAAGTCGCAAAGAGCTTTTAAAGCTTGCTTCCGCCTAACTTTGGCGGGACAGGATGTGTGTGTTAAATCTTTGTCATGGATGTTTTGTTTTGTTTTTATAAAAGTAACCATTTTAATTTTCGGTACTACTGCCAATTTAGTGAAAGTATAAAGATTTGAAGTAAAACCTAATTTTCTTTGCTGCAAGGTATCTTTACGTGCAATGTTGGTTTTTTCAATTAATTTAATCATTACAACCAACCCCTTCTTTTAAAAAAATAAAGCAAGCCGATTCCAATAATTACAATGATAAGCCAAAAAATGGGATAGCTGTATTTATAATCCAGTTCAGGCATATACTTAAAATTCATACCGTAAATTCCTGCGAAGAATGTCAACGGTATAAATATCGAAGCAAATACAGTGAGTACCTTCATTACCTGATTCATTTTATTACTTACAATGGTGTTGTACGTGTTGAGTTGGTCGCTTACAATTCCATTATATAGTTCAATGGATTCAGTCGTTTGCGTAATCAAATCATTTAAATCATGCAGATAAGGCTTGTTTTCTTTCTTGAAATTTGTATGCGCGGACTTTAAAACGTAATACCCGATTTCAATCAGTGGCCTTATGTTTTTTCGCAGATAACTAATTTCTATTTTATTATGATAGATGCTTTTTTCAATGTCTTTTGAAGAACCATCAAATATCAACGATTCAACTTTTTCAACCTGCCTTCCAATGGATTCAACAATGATCATATACCTGTCAACGATGGTGTCAAGCAAAGCATAAGCAAGATAGTCATTGTAATTCAGCCTTACCCTTCCTTTGTGGTTTCGGATGCGCATACGAACCGGTTCGAAAAGATCACCCCGCTGCTCCTGAATAGTTAATACATAGTTTTTTCCGAGAACAAGAGTTAATTGTTCAGTACTAATTTGCTTTTTTAGATTATCATAAAAAAGCATTTTTAGTATAAACCCGTCGTAGTTTTGGCCATCATCAAATTTCGGCATCTGGTCGGTGTTGAGCATGTCTTCCAGAAAAAGGGAATCAAGCTTAAATATTTCACCCACCCTTTTTATTAATTTCACGTCGTGCAAACCGGAAATATTGATCCACGATACTGAATTTTTTGAAAGAAAGGGTATAACATCATCGATATTCGACAATTCGTTCTCGTCAAGATGTTTTTTTGAGAAATCCATCAGGGTTATCTCGGGCTTATCCATTTTCTGCTGCCCGATAAAGATAAGTGAGCCGGGTGCCTGTCCCTGGGCTTTTTCACGGTCTTCAAGAAATCGTGCCATTTTTTTTTTTGAATTATTTAATTGTATGTTTCTCAAACAGGTTAGAAATAAAAATTGTTGATTTGTTTTTAAAACAGAAATAAAAGCATATTTTTGTATAAATTATTTTATCATAATTTTTTTTATGCTTTTATGATTTTTGTAAATCGGAAAAACGAACTAAATAGTTTGTATAAACAATATATTCGAGAGGATTCTTCTTTTGTAATTCTTTACGGAAGAAGAAGGCTCGGCAAAACAGCTTTAATTCATCAATTCCTGCACATGCATCCGAATACATATTATTACATGGCAGATAAGGAGCATGAATATTTTCAAATTAATAAGCTTAAGAACATTTTCCTGTCTGTATTTGATGATGATTATTTGGAAAGCATTGGCTTTGATACATGGGAGCAAATTTTTGATTACATCATCAGAAGAGCGGATTTTTCCAGTAAACTCGTGTTGGCCATAGATGAATTTCAAAACCTGGCTTTGGTTAATGATGCATTTATATCTACTTTTCAGCGAATCTGGGATACCAAACTAAAAGACAAGAACATCATGCTCATCTTGTGCGGATCGCATGTTAGTATGATGTATTCTACTACACTTGCTTATAACAGTCCGATGTACGGAAGAAGGACCGCAGATATTAAGCTTCAACCCATTTCATTCAAAAATTGGCATGAATTTTTTCCTAAAGGTATATCACGTCAAAGTTTAGTTGAATTTTATGCTATCACATCAGGCATTCCTAAATATATTGAGCAGTTAAACCGAAATTTAAAACCGTTAACCAATATCGAAAAATTTGTACTTGATAAAGATGGTTTTTTCTATACTGAACCCCGGTTTTTATTATCACAGGAGATTAATGATCCTACCAATTATTTTTCCATCCTGCGGATCATCGCAACCGGCGAGCATAAACTGGGACACATTGCAGCGAAATTGGGCGTTGCGGGACAAAAAATCACACAATATTTAGATATTTTACGTGATTTGGAGATCGTAGAACGCAGGGTGCCTATTACTGAGAAAAATCCTGAAAAAAGTCGTCGCGGATTATACTTTATAAAAGACTATTACATCAGGTTCTGGTTCCGTTTTATTTTTCCATGGCAATCATACCTTGAAATGGGAAATACCGACTTTGTAATGAAAATATTGAAAAAGGAATTTCATTCATTTACCAGCCTGGTTTTTGAAGATATTTCGAGGCAATTATTAATTGATTATTGTCCTTTCCCGGTGAACAAGATTGGGAGTTACTGGAGTAAAGATATTGAAATTGACGTTGTTGGCTATAACGAAGAATCAGGTGAATACATCTTTGGGGAATGCAAATGGACAAAGGAAAAAATGGACATGCGTGACCTTCAAAAACTGATTTCAAAAGCTGACCAGGCAGCCTGGCCGCATAACCAACGAACCGATTATTTTATATTGTTTTCTAAAAATGGTTTTAAACCGGATCTGCAAGCTATGGCAGACGGCCAAAAAGCCATTATACTGGTTGATTTTTCGCAGTGAATAAATAATCACATAGAACATGGATGATTCGGAAATTGTATCATCCATGTTCCATCAGGATGTTAGCATGTTCATCATAAAACATTATCATCTCCTTTGATATCGCTTCGTTTCACTAATCCCTTTCGCTCCAGCAGTGCATTGATATCCGGTTCATCACCTCGAAACTGTTTATAAAGCATCATGGGTTCCTGCGTTCCTCCCCTGGCAAGGATATTCTCTCTAAACGCCCGGGCTGTTTCTTTATCAAAAATACCATTTTCCCTGAAGGCTTTGTATGCATCCGCATCAAGCACTTCGGCCCAGATGTAGCTGTAGTATCCTGCCGAATACCCCGAAGCAAAAATATGACGAAAATAAGTGCTTCGGTAACGGGGAATGATTTCATCCATCAGTCCGATATCATCCATTGCTTTTTCTTCAAAAGCCAACACATCCTCAGTTAAAGGCTCGGTTAAGGTGTGATAGTCCATATCGAGAAACGAAGCTGCAAGGTATTCAGCCATGGCAAATCCCTGGTTGAACAAAGCACTTTCCTTTATTTTATTGATAAGGCTATCCGGAATAACCTCCCCGGTTTCATAATGTTTGGCGTAAAATTTCAGCATTTCCGGCTCAAGTACCCAGTTCTCCATAATTTGAGAGGGCAACTCAACAAAATCCCTGGGAACGGAAGTACCCGAAAGGCCCGGGTATGTGCAATCGGACAATAATCCGTGCAGGGCATGCCCGAATTCATGGAATAATGTATGAACCTCATCAAGACTGAGTAAAGCGGGTTTATTTCCTGTTGGTTTCGAGAAATTACATACATTGGTGATGACAGGGTGGATGTATTCACCATCTTTTCGATACTGCTTGCGGTAACTGCTCATCCAGGCCCCTCCTCTTTTGCTTTGGCGGGGGTGGAAATCCATGTACAGTAAGCCAATATGAGAACCATCTTGTTCTTTTACCTCAAATGTAAGAGCATCCGGGTGAGGTTTTGGGATGTCTGTGATTTCTTCAAAGGTTAACCCGAACAGTCGATGGGCCAGTTCAAAAACGCCTTCCCTTACGTTTTCAAGCTGGAAATAAGGACGTAGTTGTTCTTCATCGAGATTATATTTTTCTTTCCGCACTTTTTCGGCATAATGCCACCAGTCCCATGGTTTTAGTTTGAAATCATGCCCTTCCTGATTGATCATTTGCTGCAACATTCCAACTTCTTTTTTAGCCACCGGCAGAGCGGAACTCCATATTTCCATTAGCAAGTCACTAACATTTTCGGGTTTTTCCGCCATGCGATCGGCCAGTATGTAATCAGCATGAGACTGGTAACCGAGGAGGTTGGCGCGATCGATACGCAGGTTTACCATTTTTTTAAGTATTTCCTTGTTATCGTAATCGTTGTTATTATTTCCGAGGTTCATATATGCTTTGAACAGTTTCTCACGCAGTGGCCGGACTTTGGAGTATTGAAGAAATGGCAACATACTGGGTTTATGCACAGTAAACAGCCATTTCCCTTCCATGCCTTCTGCCGATGCTGCTTCAGCGGCACTTTCACGAACATCCTGAGGCAATCCTGCCAGTTGTGCCTCATCTTCGATGACCATCTGAAAATTATTGGTTTCGTTGAGAATGTTTTCACCAAATTCGAGGGTTAACAGAGACAACTGCTCATTGATGCTGCGTAACTGCTCTTTGTCATTATCCGACAAATTTGCTCCCCGCCTTACAAAAGATTTGTATGTTTCTTCCAACAATTTTTCCTGCTCCGGTTCAAGGTTTAGAGCCGTTCTTGCTTTGTAAACCCGGTTTACACGTTCAAAGAGCTGGTTATTCAGGTAAATATCATCGTATACTTTTGAAATTTCCGGCGCTATTTCTTTTGATATCAGTTGGATGGAATCGTTCGTATTTGCCGATCTCAGGTTACCAAACACATTCTGCACTTTATCGAGCAACATGCCGGAATATTCAAGTGCCTCGATGGTGTTTTCGAAACCTGGATCCTGCGGGTTGTTAACAATGACGTCAATTTCTGCACGCAGGGCCGCAATTCCGGAATCCAATGCCGGTTTGAAATGAGCATTATGAATTTTGTCAAAGGGCGGTACCTGATACGGAGTTTCATACTCCGTTAAAAGCGGATTTCCTGATTTTTCTGATACCGTTGGTCCAGAGCAAGAAAACAGTGCAAAAACAAGAAATGCTATTAAAATTTCAACTTTATGTTTCATGATCATTTGGATTTAATAAAATTAAGGCATAAAAATATGTAAAAAATGGAAAAGGGAGGTGGTTGGTTGGGGTGATAAATGTCAGGGTATTTTGAATATATTGACTTACATTTCAAGGGGATTCAAGAATTGATAATCTAAAATAAATTTGAAATACGTATCTTTTTAACAATGTAATTATTATGGAACCTACAGTTAACATAAAGGAACAAAGTAAAATGCAGTAAATACTATAGTATAAAAGCATTAATCCCTTGATTATTAATTCCGTGAGACATACTATTTATTAATTTTGGAGACAATTACTTTATTTTCACTTTTAATTATTCCATAAATTAGCGTTGCGGAGTCATTTTTTTCGTATGCTATGCCTTGTCCAAATGAACCAACCGGAATTGTTTTTATCCATTGCAATGTAAAACCTTTCTCCGGGAATTTCAGCACATATAATTCGTAGTTATCATGCCCTGTGCACAAGATGGTTCCGTCCTCAAGAATAACGCCTCCGGAGCTACTTCGCGTGACAAACTTCTCCAAAAGCGTCTGCGGGAAAACCCATGACTCAATTTGTCGCCAGGCGGAATCAAATTTAACGAGGCGGGTCCAGCCATTGCTATGACCAGGTTGTCCTCCCCTTCCGGTATAGTGTGCAAAGCTGACATACCAATGGCCTTTATACTGATCCATCCAGGTTGCCGAGCCATTCAATATTCCAAAACTATGATTTGTAAGATGTTCTAGTGTTACCGGATCAAAAACCTCAATGGAACTGGCCATGGGAATATCCGGATAATTTGAATTAACAACATAGAGTTTATCGTCAATGATTACTCCGCTGTTCATGTGATTTAATAATCTGTCACCGTCTTTCCAACTTTTCGCCATTACTCCATCACTTTTGTGATGTTTTGTAATATGATTATTATTGATAACATAAAAATAGTCAGCATCTGTAGCAACCCCTTGTTGTGTATTTGGCACGTTATAAACGTTAACAATATCTTGCGAAAATATTGTTACGCAAGATATTGTTAATAAAATTAGTAGTTTATAAATTGATTTTACCATTCTTAAAAGTTCAGTTCAACTAATACGGTTCCTCACATTCCTTAACGTTCAGTTCCGTCCATTTTGCCAATTTACCTGTTGGTTTACCTGAAACCTCTTGTAATGCTGCATTTGTAAGATTATTCATTTGTAGCTTTACTCCATGGTTAACAAGCATAAAAAAAATAACACAATTGTTCCAAAATATGTGGAATAATTATATCTTTGTAAAAAAAATATTTTGGATTTATTACGTAAAGATAGATTATTAAAACTAAAAAAGAAGAATCGAGGAAATATTAAACTTGTTAAGGCTATTGATAAGTTGATTGAAGATGTTGAAACATCAGACTGGAAAAATAAATTAGATTTGATCAAGACAAGACCAGATGCCGACAAGATTTACGGAGACAACTTCTACTTTTTTGACATAAATATTCATAGGACAATGATTATGATAGTGTTTCATGAACAGGAAGCTGAAGTACTTTGGGTTGGTAACCATGGAGAATATGATTCCATCTTTAAAGGGAATAAAAAAACAATTGAAACGTGGATCAGAAATCAAGGAAAAATTAAATAGATTAAAAATGGAAAGACTGGAGATTGACAATATATTGAAAATAGATGAATTAAATAATGAATTAGAACACGAGAAAGCATCATCTATTTATGGGAGATTACGATGGATGGTAAAAGAAGATAAATCACTTGAACCAATTCGTCAACATCTTAAAAAGTTGATTATGCAATTTGAACAAAAGAATTGGTCAGATGAAGAAAACATAACAGATGATCAAATTCGAGAAAGTGATATTGCAGAAAAGATAATTTATTCAGAGAATCTTTTTATTCAAAATCGAAAAGAGATAATTAGAAAAAAACTAAAGGATTCGGGATTATCACAAAAAGACTTGGCAACAATCCTGGGACATAGACCTAATTACATGTCGGAATTGATTAACGGAGTAAGGCCTTTTTCAAAAGATGATTTAGTGGTTATTCACAGATTGTTCGAAATTGAATTTAAAGAATTGATACCACCCTTCTTAAAAAGTGAGGTCAAAAACCATATCAGACATACCTTAGGAGCATTAAAGAATAAGAAAGTAAAATTAAGAATTAAAGATTTTGAACTGATTGAATAATTACGCTTGTGCTACGTTTTATACACCCAAACCGCTATCTGTGTTAACAATACCTTATAATCTTTATCCATATTAACAGTGATAATATTTATGTACTTATTCACCATCCTTTGAGAATCTATTTGAGGCAACAGTCGCTTCCAATGTCTCCCTTAACCATAAGGGCCTGTCTGTTGTGATCCCCTTAACCCCTAATTTAATTAACCGCAAAGCTTCCGCAGCATCATTTACGGTGTAGGTGAAAACTTCCAGTTCAAGTTCGCCGGCCATATCCATTACTTCCTTGTCAATAATGCTATGTTTAAGGCTTACTCCTTCCAGTCCGGCGCGCGCCACTTCGCCAATTTTTTGATTTAGCATTTTCTTATTACCGCATAGCCAATAGCACCGGTAATCGGGGAATTGTCTTTTGATATCAATAATGGTCTCAAGATCAAAGCATATAAAAGAAAACCTTTTCCCAGGTCCATATTTGGTAATAATATCTTTAAGAAAATGAATCACTTCACTGCCACATTTAATTTCAATCACGAGTTCTTTGCCAGGGGGTATGGTTTCGATTATTTCTTCCAGAAAAGGGATTTTTTCTCCCCTGTATTTTTCATCTTTAAAGGAACCTACTTCCAGCCCCCGAAGAACGGAGGAATGTGTATCCTTTACAATGTAGTCCTCGCCGGATGTCCTAAGCGTGTTTGCATCGTGAATTCCCATGATGCGGTTGTCTTTCGAAAGGAAGATATCCACTTCCACGGCATCAGCTTTCAATTGCCATGCTAACAAGGCGGAAGAAAGTGTGTTTTCAGGGGCAATCGAGGAAGCACCTCGATGGGCGATAATGGCGGGCATAGGGTTTAGAGTTCCGGAGATACTCTTCATCGTATTCACGATATCATTTACCAATGGAAAATGGACACCCTTTTCCATTAATTCCATCAGAAGAGGAATTGAATCAGTTCCGTAATAATTAATCTTCACCCCGGAATTCACTAATTCGGGAATACATTGATAAATTTCGTCCAATCCGCTACCCCGGAATTGAATAAACCCGGCATTCATTTCAATGGTTTCTTTTGCGTATTTTTGGTTAGTATCCCTTCTGTCCATGTTACAAATAATTACATCGGGGTTTATTTCCCTCGCCTTTTTAGCTGCTACAGAAGTACAGGCAAGAAATGCCTGGTGAAGCCTGTTTTCCTTTACCAGGGCCCGGGTTACCAATTCTGCGAGTAAGCCTCCATCTTTCAGGTGAATGTTAAGCCATATATTTAAAGGCATAATGGCAAGGGTCTCATCGAGGGTAGGAATTGTAGTGCCCTTAAATTCCGGTGCTTTCCAACTGCCTGCGTCAAGCTTTTTGATATCGGCCAGGCTGTAATCCGATACTTTTCCGGACCCGTTGGTTGTCCTGTCAACGGTGGCATCATGTATAACCACTATCTGGCTGTCCCGTGCCAGGGCTACATCAAATTCAATCATGTGGGCGCCTGCATCGATAGCGGCCAGGAAACCAGGGATTGTATTTTCAGGATGCGTGGCCATGGCACCGCGGTGGGCGCATAATCCGTAATCAGGAAGTGAAATGGATTGATTATCGGTGTTTTTTTCGGTTTTAAAAGCACAACCTTTCCATAATATCAGCATAACGAAAAGGATTACCAAAGAAAAATGTTTTTTGTTATTCATGTTTTAACCATTTATCGTAATGAGAATCAATTTGAAACTCGGTTACACCGCAGCTTTTTAAAAACTCCATATCATGAATTTGACACCCAGGCTCATTTAACGCCTTTGCCCCAGTTGCGTTATCGGCATCGAAAAGGATTACGTTAATGATAGGTATCCCTTACTCGTAACAAAATAGGGCAAACTCCGGGCAATTTCCAGGTATTTTAATGCCAACCCGAATAAAACTTAATTGCGTACTTGTTTTTATCAGCACCTTGTATTGGCACAAGCGCAACGATTGCTTCTTTTGGGGATTTTTTTTTTGTTATTTAAATCCAAAATCATCAGTAGGAAGAAACCTTGTTCCAGTTATAATTCAATATAATCCTGATTATTGTCAATAAATATATTGTTTTTCATAAAAGCGGAATAATTCATTTTGCCTTTAAAAGCGACAACTTTACTTTTTATAAATTCATTTTTAGTAATATCCGGATTTTCAGAGCAGGTAATACAATAGTTATTTTCGATAAACTTGTTTTCTTCTATCGTAATGCTATTAAAAGAAGATGCGGATCTATAATCTTCTTTCGTTTCACCATCAGACATACAACCAATGGCTACCATTTGATTCTCTTCAAAAACATTGTTTTTTATTATCACATGCCTTTTCATCTTTTCAGGATAAAATATAAGCTGTATACCATCTTCCATATTACCAATAATTTGATTGTTTGTTATGATGATTTGAATAGAATTACCTTCAAAAGGATGATACCTAATCTCGATACCATCATCTTCATTATTAGCTATAAGGTTCTTCTCAATTAAAACTTCACATTTACCATCAAGATCTATTGCATCATCTTTATTATTTGAAAAGTAGTTATTTTTGCAAATACCTCCTCCGCTCTCATAATCTAAACCATCTACATTATTGATAAAACGATTATTGGATATTTCTATTTGAGAATTTGTGGAAATACCATCATCGCCATTTAAAAAAGTAAATCCTGATATAATAGTTCCATTTGAATTCCAGATAGTTAGAATCGTACTTTTACTACCTTCCAAAATACATTCCTCAATTAAAAAAGAATCCTTTTTTTGATAAAACTCAGAAACCAATACGATAAATTTGTCCTTTATAATGAGATTTTCTTTGTATTTTCCCTTTGAAACCAGAACAGTATCTCCTTCTGATGCCATATTAATTGCAGATTGAATACTATGGTATTCTTGAGGAACATTCAAAATATTGCCAAAACACATTCCGGCCGTGCAAATGAAAGAACAGATTATTGAGATTTTTATTAAATAGTTCATTTTAAATATTGTTTTAAATTTATTTCAAAAACATTACCCTCTATATCTGAGAAAAGTACTATCCAAGCAGCATTTTCAGAAAAGGATTCTTTACTTACAGTAACATCGTTTACGGTACTATTTTTTCTGGCTTTTACCAAAAAAATTTCTCTGACGAGCCAAT
>CAZAMT010000029.1:21071-23524 GCA_964486145.1 uncultured Bacteroidales bacterium | reverse complement strand
ACGGTGCCTGTGACTTTAGTTCCCTGTTTTATCAGGTGGCTGCCGGGTGCCAGCACAATGAGCTTGTCTTCCAGTACGCGGTACTCAATGCCCGAACCCTCCAAAATTTCGTTTAAAATCGCCCCGATTTCTTTGTCTTGGGCATCAATACTTACCTGTTTTAGATGCATGATAATTTCATCATTGAAAACAAAACGGTAATTGGTCATGCTCTCAATTTCTTTGAACACGGTTTTAACGGATACATCTTCCATTTGCATGGAAAGTTTTATTTCCTGGTTAAAACCCTCTGCCGACAGTTGCAGAAGTACTGCACTTAGAAACACAAAAGAAAGTTTCATAATCTTAAAAATTTTGCCCGGACACGTTCGCACCCGAACAAGGTTAATTAATAGTTTTTTCATACCTTTACAAAGTTCGTTAAACACTTATTTAATTAAAAAAATGAGTTGTGAGTAAACGGGAAGCACTGCACATGTTTCCCGTTTTTTTGTTCGATAAAATTTTGATATGCTTTTTTAGCTAGCCATAATCATGATTCTTAGTTAATTTTTTCATAAAATAGTTTTGTTGGTTAATAATAATTCATTATTCGATATAGATTCTGTTTTCTTCCACCTGAAATGTATATTCAAACGGGTGCGCCATTTTTAAAGCCTGCAGCGCCTGCTCAACCGTTTCATTTTTAAAATTAGCCGTGAAATGTAGTTTTCTAACTTTCTGATTTTTAATTACGATCTGAACATCGTACCAGCGTTCCATTTTGCGGACAAAGGTATCAAACGATTCGCCATCAATGATAAGGTTTCCATCCTTCCAGGCTGTATATTTCTTCGTTTTTACATTCTCGGTTACTATTAGTTTTTCTTTTCGTTTAGCTGGTTCCAATTCCTCCTGTTTGATTGCCTTATCCATATGATTGATGTTCAGTTCGCCTACTTCTCTGATAAACGTAGCATGCTGGCTGGGCTTCATAGAGGTTAGTTTTATATCTGTTTCTTTACCCTTCTTAAACAATATAATTTCCCCCTGTTCGAGCGTTGTTTCGATTACCCCTTCTTCAGGATACGATTTTACATTAAATTCAGTACCCAGTACTTCCACTTTGATATCTGTGGTTTGGACATAAAAATGACGTTGATCTGTCGTTTTTTTAACATCAAAATAAGCTTCGCCTGTCAGATAAACTTCCCGTTTATCCTCAAATCCGGGCAGAAACCGTATTTCACTGTTGCTGTTAAGCCATACCTTGCTGCCATCGGGAAGTATGACTTCCGATTTTGAACTGGCTTGCGATTGGATGATAATTGTATCCGGTGGCGAAGATTCGGTATAAGCTATTTGATCCTGAACAGGCCGCAATTTCGAAAATACCATTGCACCAATGGCAATGCCAATACCCAGAATCAAAAGAATGGAAGCCGCCCGCATCCATTGATGTACTTTTTTTTGTCGGGAATGCAGTGAACGGGCATTGTCCGGTTTTTCTTCTTCTATTTTTTGCTTCAAACGTTCCCAGGTTCTTTTCCTGTAAGGTGTTATGCTGGAATTGTTTAAGGCAGACAGGAGCAGAACATTTTTAATTTCATTGAACTCCTTTTCATTATCCGCACTTTCATTTCTCCAGGCAATAAGCGCATCCAACTCCTCGGAAGAAATCGTGTTATCGATATATTTTGTTATGATTTTCCTTATGTCTTCGTTCATTTTCATTGTTGTTCTATATAAATGACGACTATGTTATTTCGAAATGTAATATATTTTTATTTTTTTTAGCCTTATCCAATGAATATACAATACTGCTTCACCTTTTTAAAAGCTTGAATTGTAATTATAAAAGCTATTTCAGCTAATTAACATGGAAACTTTATATGCAATCTAATGAAGTAGCGATTTTTTAAGGCGGTCAATCGCTTTTTTCAAATATTTACCAACGGTGTGGCTTGACAGACCAAGCTTAACAGCTATTTCTTTGTTGGTCATTTTATAATAGCTACTCATTTTGAATACCTTCTTATATTCGGCGGGTAAGCTTTCAACGGCCTTTTTTACCGTATTTCTTAATTCCTTATACTGAAGGGGATCAACGGGTGTTGAGGATGCAAGGGTAATATTTTCTTCCAAAGCTGTTTTTTTGTGCACGCGTTTTTCATAATCCTGGCGAACATTTATGGATTTGGTATGATCGAGACAAGCATTTTTAACCGATGTAAACAAATAGCCCGGTAATGATCCTTTGATTTCCAACGTTTCCCTGCGTTCCCATAACCTGAAAAACACATCCTCAACAATATCTTCGGCTAAGAAAGGCCTTTCCAGAAAATTACAGGCATAGGAAAAAAGCATGTTAAAATACGCGTTAAAAATAATTTCAAATGCCTTTTCATCGCCTCCCCGAAGCTGCTCTACCAATGCTTTTTCGTTTATGTTCGTTTGCTTTTTTTTCAATAGTC
>CAZAMT010000029.1:0-20971 GCA_964486145.1 uncultured Bacteroidales bacterium | reverse complement strand
AGCTGCTCTACCAATGCTTTTTCGTTTATGTTCGTTTGCTTTTTTTTCAATAGTCAGTCTTGGTTTTTCATAGTCATAAACAAACTTAATACAATAATAATTTTTTAGGCTAACTTACATAAATTTTGTTAAAAAGATAAACAATCCGTACCGATCGTGTAACACTAATTACACTCGGCACAGGTTGTATTTTATATTCCCATCCTGCGATTTCATCAATGTACAGGCCTCAATCATTATCATTACCCCCCGTGCCATCTTGGTAACAAGGAGCCCCCGGCCACCTCTAAATTTTTCATTATAAAATGCACAATGAGCATTATTCTTTTGTTCCCAAAAAATTTATTTTATATAAATCGTTACGTATGTCTTTCAGATTTCGCACACTGCCATGCTCATGGAGTTCCTTCAATAGTTCCAGGTCTAAGTCGGCAATAATGGTCATTTCCGTATTTGGCGTAGCTTCAGCCTTTACGGCATTGGTAGGAAACGGAAAATCCGAAGGGGTAAAAATGGCCGATTGTGCGTATTGAATGTCCATGTTATTCACTTTCGGAAGGTTACCTACGCAACCGGCAATTGCCACGTAGCACTCATTTTCAATGGCCCTGGCCTGGGCACATCGTCGTACCCGGAAATAGCCATTTTGTGTATCTGTAAGAAAAGGCACAAACAAAATCTGAATGCCTTGCTGGGCATATATCCGTGCCAACTCGGGAAATTCAACATCATAACATATTAATATTCCAATCTTACCGCTATCGGTATCAAAAACCTTTATTTTATCTCCTCCTACCATTCCCCAGGCGCTTACTTCCGAAGGTGTAGGATGAACTTTACGGAATTCTTCAAATGACCCATCCCTTCGGCACAGGTATGATATATTAAATAGCTTGTTATCATCAACGTAAGGCATACTCCCGCCTATGATATTTACATTATAAGAAACCGCCAGTTCGGTTAGTTTTTTTCTCAAAGGCTCGGTATACTGTGCAAGTTCCCTGATGGCTTTGGCTTCGCCCAGATAATCAAAATCCGCCATTAAAGGTGCATTAAAAAATTCGGGGAACAGCATAAAATCAGACTGATACGCACTAACAGCATCCACAAAGTATTCGATTTGCTCGGTAAGTGCATCAAAGGAACTGAACAGGCGCATCTGCCATTGAATGATCCCAAGCCTTACCACTTTTTTGGGAGCATTAAAATAGTGATCTTTTTCCTGATAATAAATGTTATTCCATTCCAGCAGGCAGGCAAATTCCATCGACTGGTTATCTTCCGGAAGATAATTTTTAAGCACCTTGCGCACATGAAATCCATTGGATAATTGAAATGTAAGTACGGGATCGAGTAAATCCATTGACCTTACTTTTTCAATATACTGTTTTGGTGTAAGCTCGCTGGCATATTTGCCATATCCGGGAATTCTTCCACCAAGTAATATTGCTTCGAGATTAAAATTTTCACACAATTCTTTTCGTGCATCATACAACCGCCTTCCCAAACGCAATCCACGGTAATCGGGATGCACAAAAACCTCGATACCGTACAATACATTTCCATCAGCATCATGGGTATCAAATGTATAGTTCCCGATGATCTGCTCATAGGTGTGATTATTCCCAAATTTTCCATAATCAACAATAATAGACAGGGCGCTTGCTACTATTTGATCATTTACGGTAATGCACAATTGCCCTTCCGGAAATATTTTTAAAAGTTTTCGTATGGCACTTTCTTTCCAGTAATCTCCTCCGATGGCAGCATAAGCTTCAAGCATCGATTCTTTGAGTGATGCATAATCTGATAACTGCAAATTTCGTAATTCAATTTTCCTTTCCTCGGTGATATTATTCGTCTCCTGCATTAATTTAATATTTATAAATATAATCTCTTTAAAGCAACAAATTTAATCCATTGTTTGTAAATTGAAAATGATGACCAATATCACCTTTGCAAAGTATTATATGTCATTATTTTATTATTGTGAATTGAAATTGGAACCCGTACTTTTATTTCATTAAAAATTAAATTACCCGATCATGAAACACCACTCTACACTTTCTCTATCAGATGTTCAAAGAGGTCAGTGCTTAACTGAAAAAGAATTAAAAGACCTTGACATTGCTCCAACAAATATCGATTGTTTCCAGTTCTCACATTTTTTGCTTTATGCCAAAGGCGACAAACGAATCATCGTGCAACCGTTACCGCATAACCAATACAAGATTATCCGGACGTATGATTACGTTGAAGCCAATTCTTCTATCTGGATTGGATAATTTTTATTACCTGAAGGGTATAACAACGGGTATCCATTGATATTTGATTTAAATGACAGGTTAGAATTCTGACTTGAAGTAGAATTCTATTTCATCGAACATTTCCTTGGCCATTTGTAAGGAATAAGCAGAATCAGCAAGAAAAACATCTCTACCATGTTTGTCTTTTGCTAAATACTGATACTTGCGTTTTTTAAAATCATCCATTTGTTGCTTGTTGTTACTTTTAATCCAACAAGCTTTGTGCAAGGTTATGGGCTCGTACCTGCATTCAGCACCGTATTCATGCTTTAAGCGATACTGAATAACATCAAATTGAAGGGATCCAACGGTGCCGATTATCTTTCGACCGTTAAATGAACTGGTAAACAATTGGGCAACCCCTTCATCCATCAGTTGGTCCAATCCTTTTGCAAGTTGTTTGTATTTCATCGGGTCGGCATTTTCAACATACCTGAATAATTCCGGAGAAAAACTGGGTAAACCTTTAAAATTTAAGGTTTCACCCTCCGTTAGGGTATCTCCAATTTTAAAATTTCCGGTATCGTGCAACCCTATAATATCACCAGGATAGGCAACATCGATAATGGATTTTTTTTCAGCCATGAATGCCGTTGGACTCGAAAACCTGAGGTTTTTACCGAGCCTGACATTAAAATAATTGGTGTTCCGTTCAAACTGGCCTGAACAAATTTTAACAAATGCCAACCTGTCGCGATGATTTGGATCCATGTTGGCATGAATTTTAAAGACAAAGCCGGTGAAATTTGGTTCCGTTGCTAAAACCTCACGCTTATCAGTTGTGCTGTTTCGCGGAGGTGGAGCTATCTGAATGAAGCAATTCAGCAACTCTTTTACCCCGAAATTGTTTAACGCACTTCCAAAAAACACGGGTGCAAGTTTACCGTTCAAATATTCCTCAAGGTTCAGTTCGGGATACACCCCTTCGAGCAATTCAAGTTCTTCACGAAGCAGTTCAGACTTCTCCTCACCAATATAACCCGTTAATACCGAATCGTTTATATCTGTAATACGAATGGAATCACCGATGGTATACTTATCTGATGTAGTAAATAAATTCAGGTTTTTTTCGAAGAGGTTATAAACACCTTTAAAATCAGGTCCCATTCCAATTGGCCAACTCAATGGGCGAACCAGAATATCAAGTTCCTCTTCAATTTCATCCATCAGTTCAAATGGATCTTTTCCGGTACGATCCAGTTTATTAATAAAAACCATTACCGGAGTGTTTCTCATCCGGCAAACTTCCATCAGGCGGCGGGTTTGCTTTTCCACACCTTTGGCCGCATCAATCACAATAATTACACTATCTACCGCGGTAAGCGTTCTGTATGTATCTTCAGCAAAATCCTCATGTCCGGGTGTATCAAGAATATTGATTTTGTAGTTCTCAAATTCAAATCCCATCACCGATGTTGCCACAGATATTCCTCTTTGTCTTTCAATTTCCATAAAATCGGAAGTAGCCGTTTTTTTTATCTTATTTGATTTAACCGCACCGGCAACATGAATGGCTCCACCGAACAACAATAATTTTTCCGTTAAAGTAGTTTTCCCTGCATCGGGATGACTGATGATCGCGAAGGTTCTTCTTCGCTTGATTTCCTCATTAATGCCCATATCATTTTTTTTTCGAAGCGCAAAACTAACCTTTTTTTATTGGTAAATTTTAAAATCTTTGCAACATTTGATGATCGAATATTTAACAGAAAGGAAACAAATGATGAATAAGAAAGGAAGGTACGAACGCGTATATGATCAAATAAAAAATCTGACAGGTAGCACGAATCATGCATTATCCAGCATGGCAACAATCAATGCCATTCTGCATTTTAAAATGAGAGATTTCTTTTGGACAGGTTTTTATTTATTACAAGACGATGAACTGCTTGTTGGTCCGTATCAGGGACCGGTTGCCTGTTTAAAACTGAGGAAAAACACTGGCGTTTGCTGGTCTGCAATATCAAAAACGGAACCTGTAATTGTGGATAACGTTGATGAATTTCCCGGACATATAGCATGCGATTCGAGATCAAAATCAGAAATTGCTGTTCCTGTTTTTCAAAATGAGAAAGTTGTCGGAGTATTGGACATTGACAGTGAAAAGCTAAGTAATTTTGATGAGTCCGATGCTTTGTACCTGTCAAAAATTGTTACGCTAATTTATCCTTAGGTTGTTCATTTTCAAAAACATCCGCTATAATGTTTTGAATTTTTTGAATGGAATACGGCTTGGTAAGTAACTGTGAGAAACCGATATCTTTAAAATCATCAAAAAACAGGTTTGGATTATGAGCCGTTAGTGCAATTACGGGAATATCTCTTAATTTAAACGGGGCATTTGTCCGAATATACTTTGTTGTTTCTAAACCGTTCATAACAGGCATCTCAATATCCATCAGAACAAGATCAAAATGATCATTTTCAAGTGCTTC
This sequence comes from uncultured Bacteroidales bacterium, assembly GCA_964486145.1. Classification (GTDB taxonomy): domain Bacteria; phylum Bacteroidota; class Bacteroidia; order Bacteroidales; family JAAAOM01; genus CAZAMT01. The sequence goes on along the minus strand of CAZAMT010000029.1, from coordinate 16,230 downwards.
AATGGCCGTTTTACCATTTTCTACTTCTTTGTATTTATGGCCCAAATCTCTAATAATTTCTGAAAGTAACAGCCGGTTTGTAAAAATGTCATCTACAATCAGAATATTTAATTTTCCTACCATAGTTTAACCCAAATCACTTAATGTTTTTACAATTTTCGTACTTACGATTTCCACCTTTGACCCATCGAGTTTGATAATTTTATCGTTTTTAAATTCGGTTAATGTACGAATAAAACTTTCTTTTGTTGTACCCGCAAGTTCGGCAAGTTCTCTGCGTGTGAAAGGAAAAACAAAAGCATTGCTGTTGTATATATGTTCTGAAAAATATAGTAAAACATCCGCTATACGCCCTGGCAACTGCTTGTGAGACTGACTCATCAATCGATCAAAAATATATAACCCCTCCGTACTTAGAATTTGTATAAGTTTTATTGAAAATTGCCCGTTATTCTGAATAATTCTGTAAAAGGTACTAAAATCAATGTATACAATTTCTACTTCATCAATGGCTGATGCAGAGTATTGATGCAATTGTCCGCCAAAAATTGACATTAAACCCAGAAAGTTGCCTGGTTTAGCAACCTTAAGAACAATAAATTTATTATTTCTTCCTTCTTTGTAAATTTTAACATAACCTGATCGAATAAACATCATATGGGAAGTTCTGGTACCCTGCCTGAATATTACTTCTTTCTTTCTGTATTTAACAATGTTACTGTTTTCTTTCAGGGATTCTGCTTCCTCGTCCGTTAGAAGTTTGATGAAAGGAATTTCATCGTAAACTGCAGTAACCGGGTTTGTGGTTTCGTTTATATAATCCATTCACAAATTGTTTTACACAATAAAAGTAAGAAATATTTTAATAATTTAAATAATCTATTACCGATGATTTAAATCACCAATAAAATTAATAAATCTCATAGAATACTTATTTACGTTTTTACGTAATAAAATGTAGCTTTAGGGTGGCATTTAAAGCATGAAAAACAAAAGATTTTGATGATAATGTAAATCAATTGAAATATTTTTTTTAATTTAAATGTTAATTTGAAGATTTTTATTATATCAAAAACCATATGATCACAAATGTAAAAGAAACAAAAGTGGCAGAAATACTAGTACTGGATGATTCAAATACGAATGTAGTTTTACTTGAAGCAATTCTGGCCGAACAGGGATACCAGATAACACCAACGTTAAACGCGAAAGAGGCATTTAAAGCTATGGAAAAAAAACTGCCCGATTTAATTCTCCTTGATCTTCTTATGCCAAAAATAAGTGGTTATGATTTTCTTGAACAGTTAAAAGAAAATGATCATACACGAAATATTCCGATCATTGTAATTTCAGCAGTAACCGATCAGCAGAATATTAACAAAATAATGAAAATGGGTGCTGATGAATTTATCGGAAAACCATTGGATATTGAAATTCTACTTGATAAGGTAAGTAATATCTTAAAATAACCTGTAACATTTTTCTTTCAAATTGATATAAAGGAAGAATATTACTCTAAACCTTAATCTTTTTGTTTTAGTTTTCAAATAATTAGATGACAATTGTTCTGTCATTGTGGGATAAATACGCTCGAAAGTAATGAATAAAAAACCTGAAAATAACAAGATATACCAGTCACAAATTAATCTGAAAACAGCGAAAGAGATTGCAGAATTAATTGAACAGATTGATAACAAGATTATCCAGCTATTGAACTGCTCATCTGAAGATTTTTTAAATCTGAATACCTATTTAAAGGATTATCACACCAAGGTTACACAATTAGCCAATAATCTGGAGAATATCCTGGAAACAATTACGGATAAAATAAACCGGGAGCATGTCAAAAGCCTTAAATCATTGCACAGCCAATTACATTCTCATTGGGACAAACACATTTCCAAAGAAAATCATGCATCCGTCAAAAGTCTTATATCCCAAATAAAAGATGCTGTTGTACCATTGAATAATTTACGGCAGGATTTGAAATCGCTTAAACTGCTTTTTACCAACCTTTCTCTTGAATATAAATCCTCACCTGAATTGCATAAGGAAGTGCAAAAAGCCATTGAATCCATAAATGAAGTGTTTGTACAACTGGACTCAAAGCAGCCGGTAATTGGAATGCTTGTTCAGAAAGGTGAGATGATGTTTTCCGATCATTTACTTGAAAAAGCCGAAATCATTGAGAACTATTTATTGACCTTTTTTCAGGAAATGGATGCTATGTTTGCGCAGGTAGAAATCAATCTGCGCACGTTAAAAGACTATCAGGACAGAAATAAACTTCATGTTTCCAATATAATTACTAACCTGCAATATCATGATATCATACGTCAAAAAATTGAACACATTCAGGAAATCCATAAGGAAATATTTGCTGAACTGAACGAGATATCAACCTCCAATGAACAACAGTTCAGCAGTAAAACAGATTTTTTTACGAAAATAAAAGATATTGCCGGGCTGCAGGCTGCACAGTTATTACATACAAACCAGGAGTATCAGAAAGCAATAAATATTATCACCACAAGCTTATCTGAATTAACCGAAAACCTCTCGTACCTTACCAGGCTTTGCCATGGAAATGATACAAACCAGAATTGCGATCCCGGGCAGCATTTTGATCATATAAACAAGATACATTTACTGATGAAGGAACTGCCCGATCCCGCTAAATCTTTTGTAGAATTTACAGGTGAATGCAAAAAAATTAACAATTACAGACCTATATACCAAGATATTAGCAATATAATTAACGTCATTGAGGGTAAATTCAGTGAAATAAGTTCAGATCACCATCAATTCTTCACATTAATATCGAATTTAAGGGGAACACTTCAACAAAATGAGGACTTATTGGGAAAAATTGAAGTTTGCCTTGAAGAATTAAACGGCTCGACAAAAAATATAAAACTCCGGGATAGTTCCCAGCAATTTGATGAGTTTAAGATAATAATTCAGGAAACCTGCAATTCATTAAACACTGTCCATGAAGGAATTAAATCAAAAATAGATGAAAATCATTCAATATCAGAAGAATCAACACAGGATCATTTAAACTCTTCTGATACAGTGAAGTATTACGATTTATTCGAGCGTGTTATCGAAGAAATCATAGACCACCTAAATTCTATCAATTTGAAATTGGAGAATGGTGAAGAAAGCGAAAAAGATAAAATGAAAAATCTCGAATACCTGAAAAATAAATATACAACAGAAAGCGAGCATTTCATTCATGAAAATATTCTAAATGACAATGATGCTGTTAAAATAGAATCCAATTCGGAAGAAGAGGATGATGACAATTTTGAATTATTTTAAATAAAAGACTATGTCGGAAAATATAAAAATAGTTTCTCAGGACAAAAACAAGGAAAAAGCAAAGATTGTAATCAAAAATGTATTAACTATCGATAACACGGAATCAGTCCGGAAAAAAATTCTAACCGGATTACACAAATATAAATCCATCGATGTACAGTTGGATAATATAACAAGCCTTGATTTAGGTGGATTGCAATTAATTATCGGATTGAAAAATTACTGCAATAGCAACCAGGTTGATTTTTCAATTCAATATGGAATATCTGATGAATTAAACCAGTTGATGGAAAATTGTGGTTTAACAACAATAATGAGCGAATAAAAACAGAATAACAATACAAACATCATGGGCAAAACAATTTTAATTGTCGACGATTCAGAAAGCATACGCGAAGTAGTAAGCTTTACGCTTCAAAACGAAGGCTATGAGGTCTTGATAGGCGTTGACGGGCAGGATGCCCTTCAATTTCTGGATGGCCGGAATATTGACCTTATCATTACCGACCTTCACATGCCAAACAAGGATGGAATTGGCCTCATTAAAGATGTGCGCGAAATGGAAGCGTATCAGCGAATTCCTATCCTCTTTCTAACAACAGAGTCACAAGCTGCAAAAAAAATGGAAGCGAAAGAAGCTGGTGCAACAGGATGGATCATCAAGCCTTTTGTACCTGCTAAATTAATTGCTGCAATTAATAAAGTTTTACGGTAATGGATAATTTCAAGAAAAAATTTTTGGAAGAAGCTTTTGAACATGTCAACGACCTGGAAAAAGCTTTGCTGGATTTGGAGAATAACAGCACCGATAAAGAACTTGTGGAGAGAATATTTCGGGCTATGCACTCATTAAAAGGTGGTGGAGCAATGTTTGGTTTTGAAAAAATCAGCAATTTTACCCATAACCTTGAAAATGTATACGACCTGGTACGAAATGATAAGTTGGAAATAACCAGGGAATTATTGACGTTGACCCTTGAGTCGGTTGACCACATCAAGATGCTGCTGAATGAAGATGATGGTGATAACCTGGAAACAAAAACAAAGCATACATTTCTTAATGTGGAAATACAGAAAATAATGAATGCCAGCGGTTCGCAAAATAAACCGGAAGCATCACCTGAAGAATCCCAGGATACACCACCATCATCCTCCGACAAACAATCCACGTATTACATATTATTTAAGCCGCATACCAATATATTCGATAATGGAACCAATCCCCTGTACCTTGTCGATGAAATTGCCAACCTGGGAGAGTCCATTTGCTTTCCACACTTCTCATCAATGCCAGTTTTTCAGGAACTTGATACTACAAAATGCTATACATACTGGGAAATTTTTTTATCAACGGATAAAGAAATTAATGACATCAATGATGTATTTATTTTCGTTGAAGACACATGTGATCTGGATATTCAAAAAATAAGCACCGAAAATCTTACTGTAAACCGTACATTTAATAGAAAAATTCTTAAAATTTACGAAACCGGAAATGATATAGGTATACAAAATGCTATTGACATCGGAGATAATCTCAAACCTTCGGTAGCCAGCAAGGTCAAAAAGGCAATCCAGGACAAATCAAATCTTACGACAAAGGAAAATGCCATCTCCAGTATCAGGGTTTCATCGGATAAACTCGACAAACTAATGAACCTGGTAAGTGAGTTGGTTACAACACAGGCAAGACTAACCTTGTTTGCCGGTCAAAATGATATACCTGAACTTTCGGCAATTTCAGAAAATGTACAAAAATTAAGTCGCCAGTTGCGGGATAATGCATTTAGCATTGTTCTCATCCCTATTGAAAATATGCTAACCCGTTTCCAAAGGCTCATACGGGATTTATCTTCAGAATTAAATAAAGAAGTTTCATTTATTGCACATGGCACCGAAACAGAACTTGACAAAACCATTATCGAAAGTTTGTCAGACCCGTTAATGCATATTATCCGAAACAGTATCGATCATGGTATTGAAACACCGGATGAACGGGAAAAGCTGCAAAAGCCCCGGCAGGGTACCATATATCTCAGGGCATTTTACTCAGGTGCAAATGTTCATATCGAAATACAGGATGATGGAAAAGGAATTGACCCCGAATTTATCCGCCAGAAGGCCATTCAGAAAGGTATTGTAAACGCCGATGCGCAACTGTCAAAAAAGGAAACCCTTGATCTGATATTTCTGCCTGGGTTCTCCACAGCCAAAAACGTAACCGATGTATCAGGCCGTGGTGTAGGTATGGATGTTGTTCAACGTAAAATTGCAGATATTCGTGGAGAAGTTGAAGTTGACTCGGAAATAAATAAGGGTACCAAATTAACCATAAAATTACCATTGACTCTTTCCATCATTGATGGACTGCTGGTGAAAATAGATGCAACGTTTTATGTAATTCCGCTGACCGTTATTGATAAAATTTATGCCAGCGACCATGAGCAACTGGTAAATTCATTCAACAATGTTGTGGTACTTGATGGAATGCAACTGCCATATTTTTACCTGAGGGATGAATTTGAACTTGAAAAAAGTTCACTTAAAACCGAACAGGTTATTGTTGTAAGTTATGAAGGAAAACAGGTTGGCCTGGTGGTAGATGAGGTAGTTGGCGAATATCAGGCTGTACTAAAGCCATTGGGCAAATATTACAAAAACCAGGAGATAATTTCAGGAGCAACAATCCTGGGCGATGGGACCATTGCCCTTGTAATGGATACCAACAAAGCAATAAAACAATTTTCAAAACACACTCAAATACAGGAGGAAACATTATGATACTTGAAAAATACACCTCAGATTCTTTTCTCTCTTTCAAACTTGGTGATGAAACTTTTGCAGCTAATGTTGAAAAAGTTTTAAACATTCTTGAGCTTTCAAAAATCACGAAAGTGCCAAAGGCTCCATTTTACATGAAAGGGGTGATAAATTTAAGGGGTTCGGTATTACCACTGGTGGATACACGGCTAAAATTTGAAATGGGCGAAACCGAATTTACGAACAATACATGCATTTTGGTGCTTGATATTCACATGGATAATGAACTGGTACGCGTTGGAGCCCTTGTTGATTCCGTGCAGGAAGTCATTCAGTTGAAAAACGAAGATGTGTCGCCTCCTCCAAGTATTGGCAATAAATACCAATCCGAATTTATTGAAGGAATGGCAAGGGTTAACGATGAATTTGTAATGTTATTGGATATGGATTTAATTTTTACCCTCGATGAACTTTCCGTTCTTAAGGAAATAACCAAAATGAAAAATGCAGTTGGAGCCAATGAAGAAGATAAACAGGTCAAATCTTCCAAAACAACTACCAAGTCAACAAAATCAAAGAAAAGTACTACTAAAAAATCGGTTTAACTTTTATTCTTTTATGTAAAATGTTTGAAGCAAATTTTCGGGATGTTTTTCAGGCAAAATTGTCTACTTCTGAGTTTAACAAGTTAAGCAATTTAATATTCACCGAGTATGGAATAAAAATGCCCGATGTAAAAAAAACCATGCTCCAGAGCCGTCTTCAAAAAAGATTGCGAGCGCTTAATATGACATCTTTCAGTGAATATGTAGAATTTGTATTCAGTAAAAAAGGACAGACCGAAGAGGTTATCCACATGATGGATGTTGTTAGCACGAATAAAACCGACTTTTTCAGGGAACCGGTGCATTTCGATTTTATAAAGAATCATATCATTCCGCAAAAGTACGGAGGCGGTAACTACAGGCGTCCTATCAAAATCTGGAGTGCCGGATGTTCAAGTGGTGAAGAGCCTTACACCATTGCCATTACCATGAATGAGCTAAAAGATGATTATCCGGCTCTTGACTATTCCATATTAGGCACGGATATATCAACCCAGATGCTGCAAAACGCAATGAATGGAATATACAAAGAAAGCAGGGTATTAAATATTCCTATGTCCATCAAACGTAAATATTTTTTGAAAAGCAAAAACCGGGAAAACCCAACAGTAAGAGTAATACCCGAATTAAGAAAAAAGATTATGTTCCAGCGGCTTAATTTCATGGAACCATCCTATAAAATTTTTGAAGATTTTGATATTATTTTTTGTCGTAATGTGTTGATTTATTTCGACCAAAAAACACAGGAAAACGTTATCAGAAAACTTACAAAGAGATTAAAACCCGAAGGTTATTTCTTTCTTGGTCATTCTGAATCGATAACAAATTTTGAATTGCCACTGCAACAGATCAAACCCACGATTTTTATTAAAACGAGTTAAAACCTTTTATTACCAATATAATGGAAAAAATATCGGATAAAGAATTAATCAACGAATTGAAGCGGCGGTTTGAAGAGAACAAACAATCAATGAGGCAGTTAAAAGAGTTAAATAACAAACTCAAAATTGTAAATAAAAAACTGGAGGAATCTGAATCATTAAAAAGTCATTTTATTTCAAATATTTCCAACGAAATAATCAATCCGTTTACCTCCATCATAACCCTGTCAAAAAGTATATTGTCGGTAAAGAAAGAAGATTGGAAGAAAGTTATTTCCATGGTCGCGCTTATTCACTCTGAAGCGTTTAACCTCGATTTTCAATTACGTAATATTTTTATGGCTGCCAAAATTGAGGCAGGAGAATTACAACCCGAAAATGTGAACTCTGACCTAAACGGAATCATACAGTCTGTCATTGACTCTTTCAGGATTGAATCAATGAAAAAAGATGTGATCATTAATTTTGATTATCATTCAGATCGTAACAATAACAATTTTAAAACAGACCCGGAAAAAATACGAATTGTAATTACAAATATTTTAAGCAACGCTGTCAAGTTCAGTTATCACAACCGAAATGTAGATGTCATCTGCAAGTTGCAACCGGAAAATGTGGTTTTAATCATACGCGATTATGGCACAGGCATTTCAAAAGAAAATCAAAAAATAATTTACGACAGGTTCAAGCGTATTGATTCGGGCATCAATTCATTAAATCGCGGCCATGGATTGGGTTTGTCCGTGAGTAAAGCTATTATAGATCTTTTGAACGGGAAAATTGAAATTGATAGCGAGGAAGAAAAAGGCGCTACTTTCACCCTTACCATTCCTGAAATGACAGAAGTCAGTGCATGCTCCTCAGTAAGTGGCGATGATTTTCTTTTTGATGATTTTGATGAATTTTAGAAGGGTGCATGATGGAAAACGAATTATCACATTTCCTGTATCCATCGGCATTGTTTTTCAGCGGAAAGCCTCATGTTGTTAATACCATTCTGGGTTCGTGCGTTGCTGTTTGCCTTTGGGACAAACATTTAAATGTTGGAGGAATTAATCATTATATGTTGCCCATGTGGAACGGCGATGGACTGGCTTCTCCAAAATACGGAAATATTGCCATTGACAAACTCATTGATAATATGATGCATCAACTGGGGTGCCAAAAAAGAAATCTCCAGGCCAAAGTTTTTGGTGGTGGTGAAGTTATTGAAACTAAGGTAGCTGCTTTTAATATTGGCAAACGAAACATTGAAGTAGCCAAGGAACAGTTACAAGAACACAATATACCAATTGTTGCCATGAGTGTTGGTGGAAATCAGGGAAGAAAAATTCAGTATTTTACACAAACCGGTAAAGTTAAAATGAAACTGGTTCAAAAACATGTTTTACCCCCGGCACAAAAAAATCTGCATTCTTAAAAACGGGTTAGCCTATGACAAAAAATAAAATCAGGGTATTAATTGTTGATGATTCTGCGGTTGTTCGTCAAACCCTTGCCACTATATTAAAAACCGACAACGAAATTGACGTGATCGGTGTAGCAACCGATCCGTATTTTGCCGCGAAGAAAATTCAAAACGAGGTGCCGGACGTGATTACCCTCGATATAGAAATGCCACGAATGGATGGATTGACATTTCTGAAAAAAATTATGGCACAACATCCGATTCCCGTTGTAGTCATTTCCAGTTTGACAGCAAAGGGTACTGAAACCGGCATAAAGGCGCTGGAATATGGAGCCGTGGAAATTATCACCAAGCCTCAGATGAATACCAAACAATTTTTTGAAGAATCAAAAATTCGTTTGTGCGATGCAGTCAAAGCAGCAGCCAGTGCAAGGATCAAGCGCAAAAAAATGCATTCATCGGATATGCAGGTTGTCCCGAAATACACAGCAGATGCCATTATACCAAAAGCATATAAGCACAGCATGATAAAAACCACGGAAATTGTTGTTGCTGTTGGTGCATCAACCGGTGGAACCGATGCTCTTTCCGTATTCTTGCAGGGTATGCCTTTGGATTCTCCGGGTATCGTGATTGTCCAGCACATGCCAGAACATTTTACACGGTCGTTTGCCAATCGACTGGATACCATTTGTAAAATTACTGTTAAAGAAGCCGAGAATAACGATTCGGTTATTCGCGGCAGAGCACTCATTGCACCCGGAAATCATCACATGCTGTTAAAAAGAAGTGGAGCAAGATATTACGTTGAAATAAAAGAAGGCCCCCTGGTTAACCGGCACCGTCCATCTGTGGATGTGCTATTCCGATCAACAGCAAGATATGCCGGTAGCAACGCCGTTGGCATTATCATGACCGGTATGGGAGATGATGGTGCGAAAGGTCTGTTGGAAATGAAAGAGGCAGAAGCTTTCACGATTGCCCAGGACGAAAAAACTTGTGTGGTTTTTGGCATGCCCAACGAAGCCATTAAATTGAATGCAACTAAAAAAATACTGCCTCTGGATCAAATTGCACCTTATCTAATATCACACTATAAGTAAAAAAATACGCCAACAGATAAATTTGATGTTGGCATATTTCGATGAATTTAATAACAATGAGGATTTTCCCTAACCATTAAAAAAAAATCCCCGTATAAGTGATTCGAAAAGAAAGATAAACCAATTAATAAAACAAAAAATTGCTGGCTTGTATACATCATTCAACGCAACCTAAAAACTGAAAATTTAGCTCCCATGGTAGAAGCAAACACAAAAGAAATCCTGATAAAAAATACCCTCAAAGGTTTATTAGTGGGCCTTATAATCCCTGTTATTCTGCTTATTATTGATTTTTTTGTTCAGGATGTTCCACGAACTTTTAAAGGCTTTTTTTACTTATACAAAATCAATCCCATCCATTGGTTCCTGTTGATCATTCCTGTTGGTAGTGCATTGATTGTATATTTTATGAACAAACCCATTACTGCTTTACTGGAAAAAGTACAAAACAGTAGCAAAAAAGAATTATCGAAAAGACAAAAGATACAGGTATTTGCTGAAAAACTCATGAATAACAATACCGATGAATCTTTTGATTTTGAGGATGACGGAGATGCTTTGGGAAAAACTTTATTGAATTTACGAGATTACCTGAAACGAAACAAAGAATCCGAACAGGAACGCCGGAAAGAGGATGAACAAAGGCACTGGATTGCGGAGGGCCTTGCCAAATTTGGGGAAATCCTCCGGCGTGATAACGAAAACATGGAGAAACTATCGTATAACATCATTAGCAACCTTGTAAATTACCTCGGAGCAAACCAGGGTGGTTTCTTCATTATTGAAGAGCAGGATAAAAATGATGTACACTTCATATTAACCGGAATGTACGCTTACGAGCGAAAAAAATATGCTGATAAAAGGGTTACCTGGGGAGAAGGGCTTATTGGGTCTGCTGCACTTGAAAAACAAACCATCCATCTAACAGAAGTTCCTGATAATTATTTACATATTACTTCAGGTCTGGGAAAAGCCAATCCCAAATGCCTTCTCATTGTACCCCTTATTGTGAACGATGAAGTTCATGGTGTTATTGAATTGGCCTCATTTACGAATTTTGAAAATTATCAGGTAGAATTTGTTGAAAAGGTTGGTGAAAGCATTGCATCAACCATTTCATCGGTTAAAATAAATGTTCGAACTGCCAAATTACTCGAAGAATCCAGGGAGCAGGCCGAAGTGCTTGCCTCACAGGAAGAACAAATGCGCCAAAATATGGAAGAATTGCAGGCCACCCAGGAAGAAGCTGCAAGACAGGCTGAAAAATTTATCAGTTTTACAAATTCAGTTAACCATACCCTTATCCGCGCCGAGTATGATACAGACGGTACATTGCTCTACGCAAATACAAAATTTCTTCAAAAGCTTGGTTATTCATCAAATTCCGAAGTAGAGGGGCAGCACATTTCACTGTTTATCAATGAAAAAGACAAAGAGTGGTTTTTTGAAATATGGGATAAACTGTCCAAAGGTGGAAAACACTTTGAAGGAGATATGAAACATGTTACCAAACAAGGTCAGGACCTCTGGACCATGGCAACATACACATGCGTAAGGCGTGAGGATGACACAGTGGAAAAAATTCTATTCCTTGCCATTGACACAACGGAACAGAAGAAGCAAAGCCTTGATTATGAAGGACAAATAAAAGCCCTGAATATTTCAAGTATCAAAATTGATTATGATACCGTTGGAAACATCATTGATTATAATGATGAATTCCTGCAAGCATTAAAATACGGGGTGACCGACCTGAAAGACAAAACGGTTTTTGATTTTATTGACGAAAACCAAATGGAAGACTTCAGGAAAAACTGGAACCACCTTCTAAAGGGAATACCTTTTAATGGTCAGTATCAGACAAGAACCAAATACAACGAGGCAAAATGGCTACGATCCTCGTATACACCAGTCCCGAATATGTATGGCGAGTTTTCAAAGATTGTTCAGATTTCCTATGAAATAACAAAAGAAAAAATGATGGAAATCGAAACTAAAAAACAAACCGAACAGCTCAAATTACAGGAAGAAAAATTGCGTGCTTCCGGCAAAGAACTTAGCAAAAGACTTGAAGCAGCCAAAGCCGAAATGAAAAACCAGTTTAAGGAAATAGAAAAAATCAAAATTCGCAATGAACGAACACTCGAAGGTGCCCTTGACGCCATCGTTACCATAGACAACAATGGTACCATTCAATTCTTTAATAAAGCTGCAGAAGACCTCTGGGGCATTAATCGGATGGACATTCTCAATAAAAACATCACCCATCTGTTTTCAAAAGAAATTATTGAGAATAATGAATTTATTAAGAAATACGTTGATCCAAATCAGGAAAAAATCATTGGCAAACGCCAGGAGGTTAATATTACTACAAAATCCGGGGAAGAAACACCTGTTCTTATGCTTTTATCGGATGCAAAAATTGGTGAAGAACACTGGTTCACCGCCTTCATCCAAAACATTGAAGTGGAACTATTCTAATATCAGAATATTTCATGACATACCACAAATAAAGATATAGCAGGTCACAAAGCTTTTTCTATGGAATAAATTACACCCTATTTTAGGCACGGTATACCGTTTTTCCATAATTTTTGTTAATTTCATTTTTCATATTTAAGAGTATTTATATGACAATACCTGTTAAATTTAATGATGTGGATGAATATAACAACAAAATAAAACACCTGGAACAGGAAATAACCCGGTTGAAATCAATAATTCATGAAGATAGCAGTCTTTCCGGAAAGTTAGACATTGTGGAATCGCTGCGATCTGTGGAAGAACGATTGAAAAACACACAATCAGTTGGAAAAATTGGTGACTGGGAATACATTGTGAATAAAAACGTTTTCCGGGGTTCAGAAGAAGCATTTCGTATTTTTGAATTGAAACATCCGAAAGATGAATTGATTGATATTTCCGCCATCAAAAAAGTCATCCATGCGGATGACAAGTCGATGCTCGAAATTCATTTTAAAAAACTACTGGATGATTCAGCCGCGCTTGATGTGAATTTCAGGATTAATGTTGAAAAACCTGCAGGCACACGGGAAATAAAACACATTAAACTTCGTGCACAACCCTACGTTGATTTAAGTAAAAACCTTACCAGAATTATTGGTATCGTGCAGGATGTTACAGAAACTAAAAAATACGAAAGAGAGCTAATCAAAGCCAGGCAAAAAGCCGAAGAATCGGACAAACTAAAAACTGCCTTTTTGGCCAATATGAGCCACGAAATCAGGACACCAATGAATGCCATCATCGGTTTTTCGGAATTATTAAACATGAGCGACACAGATACAGAGAAAAGAAAAGAATATGCGGATATAATAAAAAATAAGGGCACTTTGTTAATGAAACTGATTGATGACATTATCGAAGTATCAAAGTTTGAGTCGGGCAACATAAATATTCATAAAAGCAAAACAAACCTCCATCATTTATTGAATGAACTTCATACCCAGTTTGAACAGAGGAAAAAACAAAAAGGCAAAGATGGGATTAACTTAACATTGTCACTTCCGGGTAAAAAAACACCGGTAATATATACAGATCCCGGCCGTTTGCAACAGGTATTGTCAAACCTTCTGAATAATGCCCTCAAATTCACTGATAAAGGTGAAATTGAATTTGGTTATACTCAAATGGATCAAATGAAACTTCAGTTTTTTGTGCGTGATACAGGAGTTGGCATTTCCGGGGAAAAACAAAAAATTATCTTTAATCGCTTCCGGCAGGTTGAGAATACGGCATCCAGGCATTATGCAGGTGGTTCGGGCCTGGGCTTAACCATAGCCAAAGGCATTGTGGAATTGCTGGGAGGAAGAATCTGGGTTGAGTCGGAACCTCAGAAGGAAACGATTTTTTATTTTACCATTCCGTATGAAGATGTAAAAAAGGAATCCCCTGCACCGGGTGAACCTGAGAGTAAGTTAGATATCAGCAGTTTCAACTGGAAAAATAAAGTCATCCTCATTGCCGAAGATGAAGAAGTGAATTTTAAATTCCTTGAAACAGTGTTGCATGATACACAGGTTCAGGTATTGCATGCTGTAAATGGAAAACAGGCCGTAGAACTTTGCAAATCCATTACCAAAATTGATTTGGTACTGATGGATATTAAAATGCCAATTTTAAATGGCTATGATGCAACACGTGAAATAAAAAAAATGAATCCATCCATACCGGTTATTGCACAAACTGCATTTTCAATGAAAGATGACAAAGATAAAAGCTTACAGGCAGGTTGTGACGACTATGTTTCAAAACCGATTGATATTAAAACTTTATTGATTAAGATAAACCGTTTGCTGAATTCAAAGTAATCATAGAAATGCTAAATATTTTGATCGGGCGCTATTGAAAAAGTACTTTAACTAACTGGCAAAATCTAATCTAAGGTTCCAATACCGGGTTCTCAATAAAAATCGGGGCATCCGGACCTATGGGGGCACCCAGCAACAACCAGATTACCAGAATAACTGACCATATCAGCAGAAACGCGAGGGAATAAGGCAACATGGTTGCGATTATCGTTCCGATGCCAGCTTTTTTCTCATATCGTTGCATAAATGCAACAATCAATGCGAAATACGACATCATGGGAGAAATGATATTGGTAACGCTATCTCCTATTCGGTATACCACCTGGGTTAGTTCGGGAGAATATCCTAACAGCATGAACATAGGAATGAACACCGGAGCCATTACAGTCCATTTAGCTGAAGCGCTACCCATAACCATATTGATTATGGCAGTTAGAACAATAAAACTAAGTAATAAAGGTATTTGTCCCATTCCCGATGCTTCAAGCACACTGGCTCCTTCAATAGCGAAAATTAATCCTAAATTGGTCCATTTAAAATAAGCTACAAACTGAGCTGCAAAAAATACCAGAACAATGTAAATACCCAGTGTTTCCATGGCCTTTCCCATGCCGTTCATTACATCCGAATCACTTTTTATGGTTTTTGCGCCAATCCCGTATGAAATACCTAACAAAGCACCAATTAAAAATATCAAGGCAACAATTCCTCCCATAAATGGAGAATGCAGGAGGCTTCCTGTTTCAGGGTCCCGCAGAAATCCGTTAGCCGGAACGGTTCCCCAAACGAGGATGCCAATAATCATCAGAAAGGTGACGAATGCAAATTTAAGTCCGCGTTTTTCATTCTTTGAAATGGTATTTACGGGTTCGGATTTATTTTCACCGGTATATTCCCCTAATCGCGGAACAACAATTTTCTCGGTAACCCAGGTACCGGCAAATGCAATAAATAATGTTGAGGCAGCCATAAAATAATAGTTACAGGCAGGGTTAACCATATATGCCGGATCGATGATTTGCGCAGCTTCCTGTGATAATCCGGCAAGGAGTGGATCAATGGTACCCAGCAAAAGATTCGCACTGTACCCACCGGAAACACCTGCAAAAGCTGCTGCCATACCCGCAATAGGATGTCTGCCAACCGCCATAAAAATCACAGCAGCCATTGGTACAAGCAACACATACCCAACTTCACTTGCTGTGTTGGATAATATCCCGGAAAAAACAATAACAAAGGTGAGTAATTTTCTTGGTGCAGATAAAACAAGGGTTTTCAGTGCAGCACCAATAAATCCCGTGCCCTCGGCAATTCCAATACCCAACATAGCTACCAAAACAACCCCCAGCGGTGCAAATCCGGTAAAATTATCTACCATTTTGGTCAAAATAAGATGTAACCCTTCCTCGGTAAGAAGGTTAATCGGGCGGATAATTTCACCTGTTCCGGGATGCTCAACAGAAATATCAAATAAGCTTGTAATCCACGATATAATCAAAATCAGTCCGGCAAAAATGGCAAATAAGGTTGCCGGATGCGGTAGTGCATTCCCAACACGTTCAACTATGCTTAAGAACCTCTCAAAACCTCTTTTTTTAACTGTTTTTTCTTTTACCATACCCATTCATTCATCAACTGAGGTGACGAATATAATAATTTTCGATCATTCAACTTCTGAATTTTGTTAGATTAGCTTAAAATTTACACAATTAAAATAGCAAAAAATAAAAAAACCGGTTTAAATCAGCTTGTTTTCTTAATGGATTTATGAGTCCGGTCTAAAAAGCCACCTTACCCCTAAATCCCCTAAAGGGGACT
>CAZAMT010000028.1:0-23860 GCA_964486145.1 uncultured Bacteroidales bacterium | reverse complement strand
CTTAATACGAAAGATAACCAGAAGAGTCAACATTACTTTCATGCAATGCCCGATCGACAATCTGAAATTTGATGATAAAGGTATCCGGTAATTCAAGCGGAAGACTGTATTGCAAGTCTACTTCCATATCACCTTTCAGGGTTTTGTTATTACCTTCGGGTTCGGGAATGGTTCGGAAGCGGAGGGAGGTTGGAAATTTAAACTCAA
Source organism: uncultured Bacteroidales bacterium (assembly GCA_964486145.1). Taxonomy (GTDB): domain Bacteria; phylum Bacteroidota; class Bacteroidia; order Bacteroidales; family JAAAOM01; genus CAZAMT01. Next base: position 23,653 of record CAZAMT010000028.1, on the reverse strand, counting down.
TTTTTTCTGATTCGCCGTTGGAATGCTTATAATAGTCAATAAATAAATTATAAAAATATTTATTATCGGGGTTAAATGGATCCAGGGTATCGAATTGTTCGAGACCTAAATCTCCGTCACCATCAATAAATTCAAAAACAAGAGTCGTATCGTCATATCTGAATTCCTTGAATTTTACTTCAGGTATTTCAGAATACTTTTCAATATCCTCACATGCATAGATTCCGAAGATCAAAAATACAGGTATTAATATTTGGTATAAATATTTCATTTCTAAATGTTTAACACAAACAGTGTGCCATTTGTTCATGTACATGCTAAAATAACCAAATACACGGTCAGTTTAGTATTAACTCTGCCTATTTTTTTCGAAAAAATATCTGTATCGGTACACCGGTAAACTGAAAGTTTTCTCTGATTTTATTTTCAATATATCGTTTGTATGGCTCCTTCACATATTGAGGGAGGTTACAAAATAATGCAAAGGAAGGTGCAAGGGTCGGAAGTTGTGTGACATATTTGATTTTAATGTACTTGCCTTTAACTGAGGGAGGCGGGTAGTTTTCAATGACCTTACCCAGTATTTCATTTAGCTCATGCGTTGGCACTTTTCTTTTTCTGTTTTCAAAAACTACGTTGGCTGTTTCCAATACTTTGTGAATCCTTTGCTTGGTAAGTGCAGAAATAAAAATTACAGGAACATCCGTATGTGGTGCCAGGCGCTCATGGATGGATTTTAAAAATTCCCTGGTTGTATTTGTTTCCTTTTCCATCAGGTCCCATTTGTTTACCAAAACAACGACACCTTTACGGTTGCGCCTGATTAGATTGAAAATGTTTACATCCTGGGCTTCCATTCCTCGCAACGCGTCAATTAGTAAAAGGCAAACATCGGAATGTTCAATAGCCCGAATACTTCGCATCACCGAATAGAATTCAAGGTTTTCGTGCACTTTGCCCTTTTTTCGTAGTCCTGCAGTATCAATCAGAAAGAAATCATGGTTGTATTTATTGTAACGGGTATAAATAGAATCTCTTGTTGTGCCCGGGATATCTGTCACAATATTTCGTTCTTCTGCTACAAGCGCATTCAATAGCGATGATTTGCCCACGTTGGGCCTACCAATGATTGCGAATTTTGGCAGGTTTAATTCTTCTTCATTTTCTTTTTCCGGAATAGCTTCAACAATTTTATCCAATAAATCGCCGGTACCGCTGCCTGTTATGGCAGAGATATCGAAATAATCTCCAAGGCCAAGTCCATAGAATTCAGATGAATTGAATGCATCCTGGTGATTATCAACTTTGTTAACAGCCAAGAAAACAGGTTTTTGAATTTTTCGCAGCATGCCTGCAATGGACTGATCAAGATCTGTGATACCGTTTTTCACATCTACCAGGAATAGAATAATATCCGATTCCTTCATTGCAATCAGGACGTGTTTTTTTATTTCTTCCTCAAAAATATCACCGGAATTCACAATAAGGCCCCCGGTATCAATTATTGAAAATTCTTTACCGTTCCATATAACTTTACCATAATGCCTGTCTCTCGTTACCCCGCTCGTTTCATCAACAATGGCACTTTTTGACTCCGTCAGTCTGTTGAAAAGGGTTGATTTTCCCACGTTGGGTCTTCCGATGATTGCTACTATATTACCCATTGTTAATTTTTGAAATGAATGCGCAAAAATATAAATAAATAAGATACCAAAATGATAATCCCAGGAATGGACAGTTAATTTGAAATTTCATCCATCAGTTGGTGTAGCCAAACTGCTTTAAATTCCGGGGATCATCCCTCCAGTTTTTCCGCACTTTCACAAACAATTCAAGATATACTTTCTTTTCAAAAAAGGCTTCAATGTCCTCACGGGAAGCAATCCCAAGCTTTTTAATGGCTTCACCTTTATGGCCTATAATGATTCCTTTTTGCGAATTTCTTGAAACATATATCAATGCCCGAATACGAATTATTTCAGTTTCCTCCTTGAAGGAGTCAACTTCAATTTCCACGGAATAAGGAATTTCTTTTTGATACTGGAGCAAAATTTTTTCCCTTATTATCTCGGATACAAAAAATCTTTCCGATTTGTCCGTAAATGCGTCCTTTGGATAATAGGGGGGGCCCGTGGGAACCAGTTGAATGATTTTTTCAAACAATGCATTGATATTTGCACCTTTTAATGCTGAAACAGCTAAAATTTCGGCGTTCGGAAGGCTTTTGCTCCAATGCTGTTCTTGCTCTTGGATTTTTTCTTTAGAGGTTAAATCAGTTTTATTTATGATTACAAGAACAGGTATGGATTGATCCTTTAGTTTGCTTAAGTAATTTAGATTTTTATCTGTTTTTTCTACTACATCCGTCACATACAGGAGTATATCAGCGTCAATAAGAGCTGTTTTTACAGACTTCATCATGTTTTTTTGCAACTCATATTTGGGAACGATTATTCCAGGTGTATCCGAATATACAATTTGAAAGTTATCACCATTAACGATCCCCATGATTCTGTGTCTGGTGGTTTGAGCCTTGGAGGTAATGATTGAAATTTTGTCTCCCACCAGTGCATTCATCAGTGTTGATTTGCCCACATTCGGATTACCTATGATATTGACAAATCCAGATTTATGTTCCATACTTTTTTAAGATAAGTGTTATCATTTTGTTTTATTGACGTATTAAATAATTTTTGAAAATAATACAACAGGTTAGGTCTGAAATATTCTACGGTAACATTGGTCATTGAGAATCAAACTTTAGCATAATTTTTGTAATTATTTCAAATATTAATGAAACTTTTTTCACATCAAAACAGTATTAGAATTAAAAAATATTTTTAGCTTTGCATCTTCAAACGAGAATAACAAAAGAAATTTATAATAGTTAGTAAGGTTAGTTTTTTCATAATTTTTGGTTTTAGTTAATAAGTAGTAGTAGTTAGGAAAAAACCTCTCTGTCCCTCAGAGAGGTTTTTTATTGAAAATCATTATACAGAAGATATTTTTTTCTCATTATCTTAAATTCATTTAATCCTGGTTCCCACGTTTTTTTAATTTTTTCTGCACTCCAGCCATTTGCAATCTTCTGTTTTAAGCTTTTGTTTCCAGACAAATTCAGAAAGAATGAATTGAAAAAATCCTCGGGTTTTCCCATTCGTTCGTAAGCAAGAATAATCCATTCCAAATGTATGCCGGGTTGATTGATTAAATATTCCATTGGGTAATCGTTTAGCAAAACTCCCTGACATTCTCGTCCTTTAAATTTAGGATGGGTGCTAATCCCGGGAATGCTCCTTGGTGTGAACTTTATATTGCCCTCAGGAAATACAGGGTGCCCGAAAACAAGAAAAGGGAAATCAGTCCCTCTCCCCACACTCATTATTGTACCTTCAAAAAGTCCGAGAGTAGGATACAAATAAATGGCTTTCATTGATTGAAGGTTTGGAGAAGGATTTATGGTTATATTAACTATGCTGTCATGTGAGTAGTTTTTACATAAAATAACATTCAGTTCTGCATGGTTCGCCTGGTTGATCCAATTTTCTCCAATCATCATGTTAGCCAATTCACCCAGTGTCATCCCGTGAACAATGGGTATGGGATGTAAACCAACAAATGACTGATAAACTGTATCGAGTATGGGTCCATCTACATAAAAACCATTGGGATTAGGTCTGTCCAATACAATCAGTAGGACCTTGTTTTCGGATGATGCCTCAAGTACATAATGGAGACTTGATAAATAGGTGTAAAAGCGGACACCTACATCCTGAATATCAAATAGTAACACATCAATTCCTTCAAGATCAGATGGTGTTGGTTTGTAATCCTTACCATAAAGGGATACTATGGGAATGCCTGTTCGGGAATCGATCCCATCTTCCAATTGTTGACCTGCATCAGCATCACCACGAAATCCGTGCTCCAGGGCAAATATTTTTGCAATATTAACGTTTGAATTCAGCAATGTATCAACAAGATGAGAATTTTTAACCCGGGATGTGTGATTTGCAACAATACCAACCATTTTGTTCTTTAACAATGGAAGATATAAATGCATTTGTTCAGCGCCAGGAATAACATCGTTACGCCTGGTTTCGACCTGGGAGTTGCAGGATAGGAATGGAAACAATATGATAACAAAGATAATTGGTTTTGGCATCACGATTAAACCTAAAAGGAAAATACTACTTTTGCAATTGTACAAATGAACATATAAAAATTGAACATTGAATATTTCATAGCGAAACGAATACTATTTGACAAAGAAAGCAAAAAAAGTGTTTCAAAGCCCGTTATTAATATTGCTGTAGCAGGTATTGCATTAAGTTTGGCTGTAATGTTGATAGCCATCAGCGTGGTGACAGGTTTTAAAAGGGAAATTACAAACAAGGTTATTGGCTTTGGATCGCATATTCAAATCATTAATTATGACTCAAATAATTCCTATGAAACAACCAGTCCTTTGAGCACAGATCAGCCTTTTTATCCGGAAATTGCAGAAAATGAAGTCATTGAGCATATCCAGGTATTTGCTACCAAACCGGGAATCATAAAAACGAAAGATGAAATTCAGGGAGTTTATCTGAAGGGAATCGGATCGGATTTTCAATGGAACTTTTTTGAACAAAACCTGGTGGAAGGCAATTCTTTCAGGGTAAGTGATACGGCAACAACCAATAAAGTGTTGATTTCAAAATTTCTGGCATCTGCATTGAAACTGAATGTAGGAGACAGATTTGCCATGTATTTTATCCAGGATCCACCGAGGGTCCGTCCTTTTGAGGTTGCCGGGATTTATCAAACCAACCTGGAAGAATTTGACCGTCTTTATGTTTTATGTGATATCAAACATATTCAAAAGCTAAATGACTGGGATGAAAAGCAGGTTTCCGGATTTGAAATTGTTATTAATGATTTGGACAGACTCAATGAAACAACCTGGCTTGTCCGCAGGGAAATTGGCAATAATTTTACTGATGAAGGATTTACATTCAGGGTACTGAGCATCAAGGAAAAGTATCCGCAAATTTTCGATTGGTTAAATCTTCAGGACATGAATGTTGTGGTTATATTGATATTGGTTATCTGTGTGGCGGGTATAAATATGATTTCAGGTTTACTCGTATTGATACTTGAAAAAACAACGTTGATAGGAACTCTAAAAGCACTGGGTACGAGCAATAACGGCATAAAAAAAATATTTTTGTATCAATCGGGATACCTTATTTTAAAAGGTTTGTTTTGGGGCAATGTCGTAGGATTGTCACTTGCATTTTTGCAAAAATATTTTAAAATCATAAAGTTGGATCAAACCTCATACTACCTTACGCATGTCCCTGTAAATATTGACGTTATAAGTCTGCTTATACTGAACCTTGCCACGCTTATTACCATTATTCTTGTTTTGTTATTACCGGCCATTGTTATTTCAAGAGTAAATCCGGTAAAAGCGATCCGGTTCAATTAATATAATGTTTATTATGCATGTTTGAACAGTTTGTTCATAATCTCAAAAAGGCGCTTGTAACTGAGTTGCCGGGAAAAGATTTCCAATACCTAATGGCTCCTTCAGGAAGATTGCCTGAATCATCGATTTCGGAGATACAGGAAGCTGGTGTTTTGTTGTGCATGTATCCGGATGGCAATCATATCAATACCATTTTCATTAAGCGCCCGGCTTATCAGGGGCATCATGGAGGTCAGGTGAGTTTGCCCGGGGGTAAGCGCGATGAAACCGATGATAGCCTTGTGCATACAGCGCTCAGGGAAGCCGAAGAGGAAGTAAGCCTGCATTCGGTGGTTGTAATAGGATCACTTACACCCCTTTTTATTCCTGTCAGTGGTTTTTATGTGCTTCCTGTGGTTGGATATGTTAATAAAATACCAACGCTCATTCCGGAGCCTGGAGAAGTAGAATATATCATCGTTGCTTCTTTGAAGGAAATATTTGTTGATACAAATCGCAAATGTAAAGCTATGACCATACAAAATGAGAACAGAAACATTCCCTATTACGATGTAATGAATGAACACATCTGGGGCGCTACTGCCATGATATTGAGTGAATTAGAAGAAATTTTAAAACGGCAGAAACTAATTTAACAACTGCAAGTGTAAATTTCTAATAAAAAACCCCGGAATTTCTCAGAATTCCGGGGTTTTTAGTATCATTTACTATATCGAATGTTGTTGATTTAAAAGAATTTCCATCTTTTATCCTCGATATCGGCTTTTTCTTTGATTGCATTCACCGGTTCAAAATTAGCACGAGACTGAAAGCTTCTGGAAAGTCTTTCTTTTTCCTGTTCAATGGCTATCTCATCCATTTCCGGTTCATCAATATTGGTCACCTCAATTACATATACTCCGTTGGATCCGATGATGGGTTCACTGACTTCTCCTTCGTTTTTAAATACAGCTTTGGCGATTACTTTTGGTTCAACACCAGCTTCGGGAATAGAAAATGAACTGAATGTAATGTTGGTTGCTGTTTTAATTTCGGTATTTAAGCTAACTGCCAGTTCCGATAATTTTTCTTTACGTTCATTTCTTATATTTTCGGCTATTTTTTCACCTTTTTTCTCTTTCAGGACAGCGAGCCTGACTTCTGTTTCTACCTGTTCAAAAGGAGCAACCCCTTTCTCTCTTTTTTCTTTTACAGTAGCAACAACAAATTTTTCACCGATTTCAAATATATCCGATACATCACCTTCTTCAGCGTTGAATCCCCATTGAATCATTTCCCGGGGGTTTTCAAGCCCTGAAATTGTTCGGTCCATCGGTTTCAGGTTGCTGGCAATTCTTTTATTGAAACCCTGTTTTTCAACCGCTTCATTAAAAGCTTCATAGGTTCGGTTATTTCCTCCAAACTGGCTTGCCTGCCTGTAGATTTCGTTGATGGTTTGCTCGCTTGGTTCAAGGTAGCGTACAACCGTTGCCAATTTTACCTTTTCAACTTCCTGTCCACGTTCAAGTACTTCAATTATATGCAAACCATAGTTGGTTTCAATAATTTCAATTTCTCCTTCTTCATTTTCAAAAGCAGCATCATTGAAAGGCTCTACCATTGTACCTTCTGTAAACCAACCTAAATTTCCACCTTCGGAAGCTGAACCAGGATCCTGTGAATATTGTTGCGCCAGTACTTCGAAATCGGCTCCACCTTCAATTAAGTTTTTAAGGCTGTCTGCAAGAGTTTCAGCCTGGGCCATATCCATCTGTTCTGAAGGTTGAATAAGTATATGTCTTGCCCTCACTGAATCAGGGACATAATTGATTTCAACCAATCGGGTCATTTTATATGCATTATCTTCCTGATAAGGCCCGTAAACATATCCCGGTTCGGCATTGAAAATACTATCCCTTAAAGAAGGCGACAAATCATCATATCCCAGATTTTCATCTGAATAACTTTCATCTGAAGTAGACCGGACAAATAATTCGACCTCATCGTTTGGAATTGTTGTGAATTCATCTTTTAGCTTTTTAATATCATTCAAGATAACACGTTTGTCCTCTTCGGTTGGTTCAATATCAAAAACTACATATTCAAGATCGACGGATTTTTCCTGTTGGTATTGATTCTGGTGTTCTTTATAATAATCTTTCAAATCCTTGCTTGTAATATCAACTGCACTGTCGGGAATGGCATTAAATCGTTGAACAACATAATCAAAGTCAACTTTTCTGTTATTTTCAATAAAGTTATTCCTTGCCTGAATGTTGTTTACATACAAACCTTGTCTTACCAGGTTATTGTACTTGGTCATCAATCGTTCTCTGAGAATTGAGGTTTCAATAAATTTTGCCATGGTTAGCTGTTCCGGAGAGCCTGATTCGCTAATACTTTTCCAAAAATTAAGTAATTGCGTACGATTCACCCGGCCGGTTTCAGGATTTGTAAAGATCTGGCGAACCAATGGATGTGGATCGTCTCCCTGGATAATTTCAAATAATTCACGTGGACTAACACCCAGTCCAAGTTTTTCGTACTCCTTTCTGAGGGTCATATCCTCAACAACGTTTTGCCATACGCGTTCTCGAATAAAATTTTGTGTTTCCTGATCAAGTCCGGCACCCTGGCTGTTTAACTCGTAAACATCTGTTAATTCCTCTACCCGAGCAAGATAGTCCTGGTATGATACGGAATTATTTCCGATTTCCGCTATCTCAAATCGATCGCCGGTGCCAATAAAAGAAATGGTTGATGGATCGATGACAAAGGCGATCAATGCCATACCAATGATGATTGCAATCAACAATCCTGCGCGATTACGTATTTTCTGTAGTGTTGCCATTTATTAATTGTTTTTTACTTCGAAAAATTGAGCTACGAATATAGTAATTTAATATATTTTAAAAGGTCAGATAATTAAAATTTGAAAACTGATTTTTAATGCTGCAAAACCATTTGGGTTACTCTTTTTCAATGGTAACCCTGATTAGTTCAATGCGAGTTTGGGTAACCTTCAGTATTTTAAATGTAAATTGAGAAACAATGATGGTTTCGTTAAGCATAGGTATTTTTTCGGAATGAAAAATAATAAGCCCTGCTAATGTATCGTAGTCATCATTTTCTGGTAATCTCAGGTTGTATTTTTCGTTGAGATAGTCGATTTCCAGTCTGCCGGAAAACAAATATTCATTGTCAGCGGTTTGTTGTTCAATCAGTTCAATACTGTCGTGCTCGTCTTCAATTTCACCAAATATTTCCTCCATGATGTCTTCAATGGTCAACATACCTGAGATTCCGCCAAATTCGTCAACTACTACTGAAAGACTTTTACCATCCTTGATAAACTCCTGCAAAAGTTTTTGTGCTGACATGGTTTCGGGAACGAAAGAAACGGGTAGCAGATTGGGCTTAATTTCTTTAATGTTTTTAAAAAGCTCTTTAACATGGATATAACCAATCACATTATCAACGCTTTTTTCATAGATTAGAATTTTTGATAATCCGGTTTCAACAAACTTTTGGTTCAGTTCGTTGATAGACACATTTACATCCATGGCCATGATCTCTGTCCGTGGAATCATGCAATCCCGTACTTTCAGGCTCGAGAATTCAAGCGCATTCTGGAACATTTTAAAATCATTGTCTTTTTCTTCCGGTTGGGTTATTTCTTTGGTACCTTCACTCACCAGTGCGTTGAGATCAATTTTTCCAAAAACAAAATCCCTGGTCCCTGTCCTGAGATCCTTTCCTAATAATTTGTTAATTAAAATATTAGATATAAAAATAGTAAACCATGCAATCGGGAATAAAGCGTAATAAAAAAAATAAACGGGAACTGAGAAAATATGAAGCACTGCGTTTGGGTTCAGGCGGAACAGGGTTTTGGGCAGAAATTCTGCCGTGATGAGGATAATTAAAGTGGAAATGATGGTTTGAATAAACAAAATTCCTGATTCCGAATCGGTAAACTGGCGGATCACCGGTTCGAGTAAAATAGCCATAAATATGCCATAAACAACAAGTGCAATATTATTACCAACCAACATGGTGGCTATGTACTGGTTTGGTTTCTTTGTTACTACTGCAAGTATTTTTGAAGACACCCCCCCTTGTTTTTTGTCAAGTTCAATCCGCAACCTGTTTGCGGAAATAAAGGCAATTTCCATTCCTGAAAAAAACGCTGAAAAAACGAGAGAGATAACAATTACAATCCAGGGACTCATTGTTTTTGTTTCATTACTTTGAGTTTCTCACTTACAAAGGTAGTTTATTTGGCTGATTTTCGTAAATGCCTGCGCATTAAAAACATAGCCAAAGCAATAACTGTTATTATATAAAAAAGGATGCTTTTTCCGAATCCTTCATTCAGGGATTGATGGATGGCAGCTCCAAGGCACAATAAAAATGTTATAAACCAGATCACCTCCAGAATTATTGACAGATTAGTTCGTTTCTTCATTAACATTTACTGTTCCTTTTGTTCCGATGAGTCTCCAACTGGTAAACGATTCATTTGACTCAAAGCCTTGTTCACCGTAAAAAACTCCATCTTCATTTGTAATTTTGGTGAAATTATCAGAATATATTTTCTGATTTTCCTGATCCCAGAATAATTGTTCTGTATTTAGTTTTTCTCTGTTTTGAACATTCAAAGCAATAACATTGTTTCGGGCCTCCCACAGATTCTGTTCTAACAATGCTTTGCCATAATTTCCGGTAATCTGATAGTGTTCGTTTTCAAATTCATCAAACATGTATATATCAAATCCTTTGGGAAATTCGTAATATGGTTCTTCTGTAAAAGTATAATAATGAACCTCAGGTGCTTCAATGATGGTCTTCAATTTTGTTGAGTCAGTGTATATTAATTTTACATCATATCCTGTTTGTACCGGATAATCAGGCTCCCGGGTAATCGCATTTATTTTTTCAATGTCGTTTTCGCATCCAAAAAGGATGAATGAAACGATGAAGATGGATACGTATTTAATAATTTGATACATACAAAAATTTAAAATAAACACCCAAGGCATCACCATTTGTGTGTTTATTTTCATACCGTAATCTTAGAATCTTACTTTGGTACGCTCATTGATCCAACATCTAACAGTGTAGGTACCACCCTCGTGCACTTCCCTGAAGAAAGCCTCTTCTTTGTTTGGAAAATAGCCGGAATATGTTTGAATCAGATCATTGGCTTTATCGGCTACAGAAGGATCCACCTGTTTGGCTTTCATAAATTTATCAACTGCTACCCAGTAAATAGAGCTTGGTAAATCAAGATCTGTACACCGGTCTTTACTGTTTGCATAAAGGTTACCAATCAAGATATAGGGTTCTCCCCACTTTGGTCTTAATTCCAGAGCCTTGATTGCATAATCCCGGGATTCAGTATACTTATCAAGTTTATTGGATACAATGCCCAAACTGTAATATAAATCAGCTTTCTTCTCATCGTCCGTTTCCAATTCAATGGCTTGCTTAAAATAGTCATATGCTGATGAGAAATTTTCCTTTTCGACAGACATGTGTGCCAGGTTTGCAGCAGATAGAGCAGACGGTTCCAAATCATGTAATTTGGCACTTGTTACAAAAAACAAATCTGTATCTACACAATCCGATTGTTCCAGGAAAATTGTAATTTTTTTTAACAAATCGATATTGTCCGGGTTCTCATTAAATTTTGGTCTGTACAGTTCAACCAATTGATTACACGATGCAGCACCACTGCTTACAAAGTTGTCATCAATGGTTTCTTTGAGGTTCTGAAGCGTTCGGCTATTGGGTCTTTTGCCAAGTAAATGATCCATTATTTCGGTAACATTTGCATAGTCTTTTATAACCTGTTCAGCATCCAGTTCATCCGCTTTAAAAAGGGTAATTCCAGAAGTCATATATGTGGCAAGTACGGCATAAGAACTTTCTTTTCCTTCAATTTTAATTGCTTCACTCAGGTATCCATATGCTTTTTTGATTTGCTCTATGTCATCTCTTCTGAAACGCAGCAAGTCAATGGCTTTTCTGCCAAGTACATTTCCGGGGTCACCAAAATGCTCGAGTCTTCTGTCGTAAATAAGCATTAGGGTATCGATCATCTCTTCCTGACGCACCGGATTATTCGTTTCTTTGGCAAATTTACGGTACATTTTCGCGCCATCGATGTATATGTTTTCACTTGATTTCGGACATTCTTCAAAAACAATTTTCCAATACGGGAATGCACGCTCGTAATTGTCATTTTTTGCATATTCCCTGTAAAGAGACAGATTGCGTATACACCTGATACTGTCTTCCCCGTGTCCGTACTTCGAACCATCTTCAACACCTTTTTGGGCAAATAGAGATGTACTAATGAATGCACCCACTACTGCAAATAAGACCTTTGATTTCATCTGTTTCTATTTTGTTAAATGGTTATATGTCATAGATAATACTGGCAAATCTAATGGTAATTAACTTTCTAATCAAATTTTGGTTTATAAAACCATAAGTCGTATAAACTTACACCTACTGTAAAAATACCATAATTTTCCTGTATCAGGTTATTGTTTGTAGTCCCTTTTTTTCCGTATTGATACGTCAGGTGAAGCTTGGATTTTGTATTACCAAACGGCAGACCAAGTCCAAAACTTATGCCAAAGTCTTGTATCTGTATATCGTCGAATTGCAGGTAGGTATCTGTAAAATAGCCACCAACTCTGAAATTTGTTCTATCGATGTAACTTCCAAAGGAACTTCTTCTTATTGTTTGAGCATTGGGAGTATATTGAAATCCAAATCGAACAGAGGTGTTTTTGTTAAGTTTATTTTCCCGGTCAAGAAAACTGTATTTTGACCAGTCTCTTTGACTAAATTCGGATGTTACCAGGAATTTTTGATCGAAGTGGTATGATAAACCTATGGAATAATTCATCGGAAGAGATAATTGTTCAACTTCTTCACTAATTAGTGACAATGTGTCTTTTTCTCCATCACTGCCAATGATGGATACGGGATTTAACTTCGCATGTTCAAAGCTGCGAAATACACGTATATTATTTTCAGGTTCAAAAGTTGCTCCAAATACCAATCTGTGTTTTTCCGCGATGGTACCGAATACCTGTATTCCAGAATTATACAGGAAATCCCGGATTTCAAGTTCTTCCAGATAAGAGGTGTTTAATGCTCCCGACATGGATGTGGAATCACTGTTTAAAATGCTTCCGATGCTTTGATATTCGATGACACCAAAGAGATATGCAAGGTTAAAACCAAGGGCTACATGATTTCCCAAACGAATACTATTCCCAAAATAAAATGTATTTAATCCACCAGTTCCTTCATATCGATAATTGGCAAGTTTATCAGATCCCGAAATAGGAGCATTTTCCGTAATATCATAACCAACATTCGAGTACGGCATTAATCCGAAACTGCTGTACATCCATTTGGTGATTGGAAAACTAATGGCCAGGTGGTTCAAGTTAAATGTGAATCGTTCATCCGACAATTCGGTTGTAACAAATTCTGTGTTAATTCCTTCAACTCCAACATCAAATAAAAATGACAAGGTGTCCTGCGATGTATAACTTGCAGGATTTAAATAATTGATTTGATTTGGTATTCGAAGGCCTGTACCTGTTCCTCCCAAAGCATTGCTTGGCCCAAATCCTGCACGCACAAGTTCACCTAAGCCATATCGGGAATAGGGCGAATATGTATTTACCTGTGCATGACCTGTGTTTATGAAACAAAGAACTGTTAAAAAAATAAGTGTGAAATATGTTTTATTAATCATTATACTCTAAAATTCGGTTTAGGCCTATGGGTATCAAATTTAAGACCACAAATATGGTGTTTTTTAGTTTTTTATCAAAAAAAATGGCATCACCGCCTGTAAGTATCACTTTAATATTTGAATATTCTGTTATAAATGATGCAATATAACCCTGTATTTCATAAATAATTCCGTTAATAACACCATTTCCGATGGCTTCTTTGGTTGATTTACCAATGAAACTAATGTTATCGGGTTTATCAACGAGCGGAAGTCGCTGGGTAAATTTGTTCAGCGCTTTGAATCGCATATCAATTCCGGGAGATATGTTTCCTCCAACGTATATATTGTCTTTATTCACGATATCAAAAGTAATGGCAGTACCACAGTCAACAACCAGCACATTTTCTCCAGGATACATTGTATTTGCACCTACTGCAAGCGCAATTCGGTCCTTTCCAAGTGTTTTTTTTGATTTGTATTCGTTTTTAATTGGTAGGGGAGTATTTTCGTCCAACAGGATGAATTTTTTTAGATTTTTCTGTTGACTGAAAAATGTAATTATTATTTTATCGTCTTTTCGAACCGATGAAACAATAATTTTATCAATATCAGGAAATGAACTTAACAAGTGTTCCATATTAAATAAGATATCAGAGGTAAATGCATCCTGTCTGATAATTTTATGATCTGAAAACACACTGGTTTTTATAAATGTATTTCCTATATCAACGGTGAGGTTCATCATTCTTTTCTTTTAATTTTTCTAACAGTTTGATTGCATCGAAAATGGTTTTAACCTTTTTTGCCGACATGCTCAATTTGTTTTTTTCTTCTTTCATTGAAAATATACCGGGATTGTATTGCAGGAAATGTAAAATCCGGCTAAACGTTGCGGATTTATAAAACGGAGAATTCTGGTTACTTACGAAAAATAAAATCAGGGCTGTATTCTTTAATATCATTTTTTCTATGCCAAGTTTAATGCCAAGCCAACGCAGACGAACCACCTGCAGGAGTTCTTCGGTGGGCTGAGGTAATGTTCCAAATCTGTCTTCAAGGGATTTCTTAAATTCAGAAAGGGCTTCTTCGGTTTCTATGTTATCAAGTTCACGATATAAACGCAATCTCTCGGTAATGTTGTTGATGTAATTATCCGGGAAAAGCAGTTCCATATCTGTATCGATAATGCAGTCAGTAACGAATTGCATTTCTTTATCCTCTTCATCCTTGTCTTTCGGATTTGCAAACAAATCTTTGAATTCCTCTTCCTTTAATTCCAGCATGGCTTCGTTAAGGATGCGTTGATACGTTTCAAGTCCGATATCAGCGATGAAACCGCTTTGTTCGCCACCCAAAAGGTTTCCGGCTCCTCGAATATCCAGGTCTTGCATGGCAATGTTAAAACCACTTCCCAACTCCGAAAATTCTTCAATTGCTTTTAGTCTGCGGCGTGCTTCGGGGGTTACGGCCGAAAGCGGGGGTGCAAGAAGATAGCAAAATGCCTTTTTGTTGGATCGCCCCACGCGACCGCGCAATTGATGAAGGTCACTTAATCCGAAATTTTGTGCATTGTTAATAAATATGGTATTGGCATTTGGGATATCGAGACCTGATTCAATGATGGTCGTGGCAACCAAAACATCGTAGTGACCCGAAATGAAATCAAGCATTATTTTTTCCAGTTTTGGTCCGTCCATTTGTCCATGAGCTACGACAATACTGACGTCCGGGCAGATGCGTTTAATCATTGCTTCTACATCCAGGATATTTTGAACACGGTTATTTATGAAAAAAACCTGTCCGCCTCTTGAGATTTCATAGGTTATACCTTCTTTAATAATATCCTCGTTGAAAGAATACAACTCGGTAATTATCGGGTGCCTGTTAGGAGGTGGTGTGTTGATGATAGCTAAATCGCGTGCCCCCATTAGGGAAAACTGCAGGGTCCTGGGAATAGGTGTTGCAGTAAGGGTCAACGTATCTACATTTACTTTTAGTGTTTTTAGTTTTTCTTTAACAGCAACACCAAATTTTTGCTCCTCATCAATAATTAGCAAGCCCAGGTCTTTAAATTTGATATCCCTGCCTACCAGGCGATGTGTTCCAATGATGATATCTAAACGACCATCTGAGAGTTTCTGAATGGCTTCTTTTTGTTTTGATGAGGGCTTTAACCTGCTTACGTAATCAATGGTGCACGGATATTCCTTTAATCTCTCCGAAAATGTATTGTAATGCTGAAGCGCCAAAATCGTTGTGGGTACAAGTACTGCAACTTGTTTATTATCACCCACTGCTTTAAACGCAGCGCGGATGGCAACCTCGGTTTTACCAAATCCAACATCACCACAAACAAGCGTATCCATCGGGTAAGGAGATTCCATGCCTCCTTTTACCAATTGTGTTGCTTTCTCCTGGTCAGGTGTATCTTCATAAATAAACGATGCTTCAAGTTCATGTTGCAGGTAGGAATCATTGCTGAACGAGAATCCGATTTCGGATTTGCGTTTAGCATAAAGTGCGATTAATTCTCTTGCAATGTCTTTTACCTTCTTCTTGGTGTTTTGCTTGAGTTTTTGCCAGGCAGCACTTCCCAGTTTATAAACTTTGGGTGTTACACCTTCTTTCCCTTTGTATTTTGAAATTCGATGAAGTGAGTGGATACTAACAAAAATAACATCATTGTCTTTGTAAACCAGGCGAATGGATTCCTGAGGTTTGCCATTGACACTGGTTTTTTCAAGTCCTCCGAAGATTCCTATTCCATGATCCACATGAACCACATAATCACCCGGTTTTAATCCGGTAAGTTCTTTGATTGTAAGTGAGGCTTTTTTATCAAACGACCGGTGGATTTTAAATTTATGGTAGCGATCAAAAATTTGGTGATCTGTAAAACAGCAAATTTTTAAATCATGATCAATAAATCCTTCATGCAAGGTTTTTAAAACAGGGGTGAATTCAACATTTTGTTCGATGTTTTCAAAGATGGAGGAAATTCGATCAATTTGATTTTCGTAATCAGATAAAATATAATTTTTGTATCCTTTTTTTTGATACTCAACCAGTGTTGAGCCAAGTAGCTCAAAGTTTTTATTAAATGGTGGTTGTGGTGATATATTAAATTCAAACGTCCCGGAGGATTCAATAAAGGTTCGGCTGGAAAACTCAATTGTTTTAAAACCTGTAATTTTTGAAAGTACATGATGACTGGTAGTGATAATACTCTCCTTATCAATACTCACCTGATTCTCTTCATCAACGAAATTTGTACTGTTATAGAGATCTTTCAACCTATCAATAATGTAAGAGACATCTTCTGCCCAAATCACGGTATTTTCAGGAATAAACTCAAACAATGTTTCTTTGACGTCTTCGAGTGTTACATCCTGCACATTCG
Organism: uncultured Bacteroidales bacterium; assembly: GCA_964486145.1. Lineage (GTDB taxonomy): Bacteria > Bacteroidota > Bacteroidia > Bacteroidales > JAAAOM01 > CAZAMT01. Next base: position 7,033 of record CAZAMT010000028.1, on the reverse strand, counting down.
GTACAATGGTTATTTTGTTGAGATTTTCTTTGGACCGTTGATTATCAACATCAAAAGTACGGATTGAATCAACTTCATCCCCAAAAAAATCGATGCGATATGGAAAATCATTTGAAAATGAAAATATATCCACAATGCTTCCCCGAATGGAATATTGGCCGGGCTCGTAAACAAAATCAGCAGCATGAAAACCATATTCACGCAGCACATCTTCAATGAATTCAATAGAAATTTGTTCTCCCTTTATCAGTTTTAATGTATTTGTGCTTAATTTAGAATGAGTTATAACTTTTTCTATGATAGCTTCAGGGTAGGTTATTACAAAAATGTTTCTTTCTGTTTCATTTTCTGATGTTTTCGCATTTGATATTGAATTAAGAGCCGCTGTTCGCAAAATCAGGTTTGAACTTTCGGTTTGTTGATATTGGATGGAGCGCTTGTAAGAAGAAGGGAAGAAATAGGTGTTTTCTTCACCGGTGAAAGCAGTAATATCATTCAGAAAAAATGCTGCTTCTTCCTTATCATTTAGTATCGCCAGGTGGGTATTCCCTGTTTCGTAAAATATGTTGGCTGCAATTAGTGGCTTCGCTGATCCCGCAACCCCGTTTAAATTTGCATGTATATTTTCTGAATCCTTCAAATGGGATATAAAATTTGAATAATGCTCGTGATTTTGAAATATTTCAAGTAATTTATTGATTTCCAATGTCAGGATTTTTGAAAGGTGCAAAACTCATACAATTTTTTAATATTAGCAAAAAGAGGGTCTTAAAAAAGTTTAAATTCGCATTCCGGACATATATCCAATCCTCAAAAAAAGAAATATGCAAGTATTTAAATTCGGTGGAGCTTCTGTCAAAAATTCGGATGCTGTGCGAAACCTGGAATATATTTTAAGAAAAATTGAAAAAACAAATATGGTTATTGTTATTTCCGCAATGGCCAAAACAACAAATAGCCTTGAACAACTGGCAAAGGATTATTTCGACGGGAATGACTGGCAGGATGCATTTGCAAGAGTTAAAGAATTTCATTTAAATGTAGTTCATGAATTATTTTCAGATCAACAAACAAATGTGTATAAATCAATAGCCGGCCAGTTTAATGCTTTGGAGGCTAAATTGAATACCGAGTCATCCCTTAATTTTAATTTCGAATATGATCAGATTGTATCATTTGGAGAAATTTTTTCAACAACCATTGTCAGTCATTTTTTAAATTTTAAGGGCATACGAAACCAGTGGCTTGATGTAAGAAAATTGCTCCGGACAGATAGTAATTTCAGGGAAGCATCGGTTGATTGGGATTTGTCTGTAAAATTGTTTCAGGAGGCTGTTGATTTTACTAAAAACAAAATATTTATAACACAGGGATTTATTGCCTCTGATAAGAATAATACAATCACCACCCTGGGTAGAGAAGGATCGGATTTTACTGCTGCAGCTATAGCATACATGCTTGGTGCTCAATCAATGACGGTTTGGAAAGATGTGCCAGGAGTTTTAAACGCTGATCCCAAATATTTTACAAATACAATCAAGTTGGATCGGATTTCGTATTTGGATGCAATTGAACTGGCTTATTTTGGCACGAGCGTGATACACCCGAAAACCATTCAACCTTTGCAACAAAAGAAAATTCAACTGTATGTGAAATCTTTTTTGGATCCATCATTGCCTGGAACTGTTATTAGCAATGAACAAACAGGTGAAAAAATACCTTGTTTTATTGTTAAAAAGGATCAAATATTTCTTCATATATCAACCAGAGATTTTTCATTTATTGTTGAATCACACCTCCGCGAGATTTTTAGTGTCTTTGCAAAATATGGTTTACGTATAAATATTATGCAAAATTCAGCCATCAGTTTTGATATTTGTGTGAACAACGATGAGACCCGAATTGCGGGAGTCATATCCGCGTTGGAAAAGAACTTTGTCGTTATTGATGAACCAGGAGTGGAATTGATCACCATCAGGCACTACAATGAAAATATCGTAAAACAAATGCTTGTGGGCAAAAGGTTAGTTCTGGAACAAAAATCAAAAGAAAACACTCAATTATTAGTTGCAAAACAATAAATCAATTAACGCTGAACGCACAATGCTTCATTCAATGCGATAATGGCCTTTTTATAATCTGCTCGTTGTATAATAAATTGCATATTTACCTGTCGCAATGACTGAGAGACAGCCTCAACATTTATTTGATTGTCGGCCAGTGCCTTTGTAGCCATAGCAAGGGTGCCCGGTTTTGCAATGTTGGTACCAAGCACGCAAATGAGAGCGACTGGTTTCACTACTATTTCTTCATATTTGCTGTTCAAATCATTTAACAGGCTTGAGTTTTTCTCATCTTCCCAAATTACCTGAGTTATGCTGTTGGCGTTTGTTGATTTCAGGATATAACTCACATTATATCTTTCGAAAATTTGCATGATGCCTAAATCAAATCCAACTTCTCCAACCATGGATGGATCATGTATTTCGATTGCAACAAGTTTGTCTGTTCCTGAAATGATTTCGACCCTGGAGTCATCACTAATATAATCCCTGCTAATCAATGTTCCGGGATGATCGGGTTCGAAGGTGTTTTTGATGCGAATATTTATACCGGAGATTTCAAGGGGTTTAGATGCTTTAGGATGAATGGCTTCCATTCCAATGTCAGCCAGTTGATCGGCAACATTGTAATTGGTATAACCAACCGGCACCGATTTTTCAATTCCAACAATGTTCGGATCTGCTGAGGATAAATGGAATTCTTTGTGGATAACAGCTTCATCAGCGTTGATTTCAACAGCAATTTTACTAAATGTAACTTCTGAGTATCCGCGGTCAAACTCTCGCATGATGCCTTCTGTACCTTTGGTGTAACCTGTCGCGATAACCAACTCGTTGTCAAATTTAATATCCCGGAATTCTTTTTTAATGCGCTCATCAATGGTTAAAAAAGACGAATCGTTGAACCCGCATAAATCAACGAAGCGTGCATTTATGTTATTATTTAATAATATGTTCACCGAATTAAAGGCAGAATGAGCTTCACCAATGGATGACAATATTTCACGGGCAGCAAGTAGAATGTTTTGTTTGCTTACATATCCTGTGGCTAATACACTGGCAAGGTGGTCAAGATAGCTTTTGGCCTGATTAATTCGGTTTGTTATAAATTCATCGGCCTTTCCCTGGTCAAGTTTAATATCTTTGAATCTCCGGTTCAGTCCGATAAGCTTACCGAGAAGTTCGTTCATAGCAGCTTCATAGTTCTGATTATCAACGAATATTTTATAAATGCCCGGTTCTTTTGTCTTTTTATGTTCCAATAACCAGTTTGTTACGCCTCCATAAGCTGACACCACAAATACCCGGTTATAAAGTTTATCACCCTCTCTTTTTCCAATAATAATGTTTTTCAGAACATCATGAAACTGTGACATTGACGTGCCACCAATTTTTTCAACTGTAAGCATTTAATTAAAATTTTAATATCTAAGATTTCATCAATCGGACGGCAAAATTATAAATTTTGGTGTAGGAAAGAAATTTGGTTATTTTAAATGAACCTTGAATATGGGTTTGTAACCCCTCACCTCACCTTCGCTATTGAGCAATTGTTCGCCAAGTACCATTGAAATAACTTCTTTTTTCATTTTTAAGTTTACGGGGTCGTAATACCAACGCTCCGTAAACTGAACTTTTCCAATGTGATTTCTTTGCAATTCCTGGTTTTTTTCCATACGCTTAATTTTTGAAAGTCTCATAGGCTTATCTTCATAATAATCGTATGGTTGAAGTTCACCACTATAAATACCTTGAAAAATCTGCTCAACAAATAATGTTTTATTCAGATTATCCAAACATTTTTCCGTCCAGGTATCTTCCGGATTGGGGTTCGAAATTAAAACATCATAAACGATGGTGTCTGCGACGAGGTTATCCTTTGGTATATCTTGGTATGATAAACCAGGCTTTTCATTATTGCATCCCCATGCAATGATAATAACTCCAAAATATACCACATAAAATTTTAAAAAATAAATTGACTTCATTGAATTAGATTTAGTTAAGTATCTGATATGCAAAAATATGAGCTATCCATCAAAGAAATTGTTACTTCAAAAACCAAATAACAATCAGGGTTTTAATCAAGGCCTTTGTTGAGGTTCAGTACACGAAGTTTTCATGGACATACATTCATTATCTTTTAAAAATAAGTCGTTTACCTCTGATGTTATCATTTATTTCACCTTGGTCATAAACCACCTTACCATTTACCAACGTGGTTCTCACCTTTGATTGGAATGAATAGCCTTCCAATGGTGACCACTGGCACTTATAATAAATATTTTCCTTATTCACAGTCCATGGTGAATTTAAATCGAGCAGCACCAGGTCAGCATGGTATCCTATTCTAATGTAACCTCTGCGATCAATCTGGAATATATCTGCCGGCGCATGACACATTTTATCTACAATTTGTTCAAGTGTCATTAAACCGTTGTGATAAAATTCCAGCATTGTTGTTAAAGAATGTTGCACCATGGGGCCTCCGGAAGGACAAGAAGTATACGGATTCGCTTTTTCTTGTAAGGTGTGCGGTGCATGATCAGTTGCAACAACATCAATATAATTTTGCTTTAACCCTTTTAATAATGCGTCTTTGTCCTGCTCCGATTTAACTGCGGGGTTCCATTTGATGAATGCACCACGTTTATCGTAATCCCGGTCATCAAAAAACAAATGGTGAATGCAAACTTCAGCGGTTATTTTCTTTTCATTTCGGTTTGCATCATGAATAAAAAGGTTTAATTCATCTTTGGTTGAAACATGTAAAATATGTAGTCTTGAGTTGTGTTTTGTAGCAAGTTCCACTGCGAGTGTTGAAGATTTCAAGCATGCTTCATGGCTCCGAATAACAGGATGATATTTGAAAGGAATCTCGTCACCGAATTCTTGTGTTATTTTTTTCAGATTTTGTTTAATAGTATTTTCATCCTCACAATGGGTTGCAATAAGCAGCGGCGACTCCTTAAAAATTGCTTCCAGAGTATTCAAATTATCCACGAGCATATTTCCTGTAGATGCCCCCATAAATATTTTAACTCCACATACCCTTTTGGGATCAGTTTTTAATATCTCATCTAAGTTATCATTGGTAGCGCCTATATAAAAGGAATAATTAACCAGGGATTTTTCAGCGCCTAACTGATATTTGTTGTTTAATTCAATTTGATTGATTGTTTGCGGATTGGTATTTGGCATTTCCATGAATGAAGTCACACCGCCCGCTGCTGCTGCTTTTGATTCAGAAAATATATCTGCCTTGTGGGTTAATCCGGGTTCCCGGAAATGAACCTGGTCGTCAATGACTCCCGGAATCAGGTACAAACCTTCGCCGTTGATAAATTGCATTTGTTTATATTGTGTTGAATCAACAGCCCGTTCATATAGGATATCGGCAATAATTCCGTTTTCAATGATAACACTTCCTTTTTTAATAGTGCCTTCGTTGATTATTGATGTGTTACTTATGATGATTGGTTTCATACTAAACCTTTGCTTTATAGGGTTTAAATAAGCTACGGATTTTCATTTTTAATACGCCCCAAAGGGCTTCACCAAAAATACCACCGCTCATTTTACTTGAACCTTCCTGTCGATCCGTAAAAATGATAGGAATTTCAATAATGTGAAATCCCAATTTCCAGGCAATGAATTTCATTTCAATTTGGAAAGCATATCCTTTAAATTTTATTTTATCCAAATCAATGGTTTCCAACACTTTTCTGGTATAGCATTTAAAACCCGCGGTAGCGTCTTTGATATCCATTCCCGTGATAATTCGAACATACATGGATGCAAAATATGACATAAGAACCCTTCCGATTGGCCAGTTAACTACATTAACACCTGAAACATATCTGGATCCAATGGACATATCTGCCCCCATTTTTGAGCATGCTTTATGCAGGGCTATAAGATCATTTGGGTTATGTGAAAAGTCAGAATCCATTTCAAAGATGTAATGGTAATTGTGCTCCAGTGCCCATTTAAATCCGGCAATATAAGCGGTCCCAAGACCCAGCTTACCTTCACGTTCAATAATGAATAGTCGATCCGGATATTCTTTTTGGGCGTTTTTTACTATCCCGGCGGTTCCATCCGGTGAATTATCATCGATAATGAGCAAATGAAACGAATGAGGTAGCGTAAATATTGTATGTGTCATTCGCTCAATGTTTTCGCTTTCGTTGTAAGTAGGTATAATAACTAATGAATCTGTCACGTGAAAAGAGTATGTATTAATTTATGTTCCTTTAATTTTACACGAATATAAGGCATTCTCATGAATTGTTTGGCCTGGATTATTATTTTCAAAAAATAGAGCTAGTATATGTTGCCTGATTTTCAGAGAGGTATATTTTTATGATTAAAAAAGTTGTAAAAAGCCTTGAAATTCTAATAAACTGGTATATATTTGCACGCCCAATACGGGGAGAAGTTCTTCGAATTCTTGAAAATTGTAAAGAGGGTTATTGATAAATTTTATAACTTTGAATTTGATTGATAAAGCCAAAGTGATTACACCATAAATTTTATAGAGAAATAATTAAAAAAAGTTTTGGTGGTTAAAAAATAACAACTACATTTGCAGCCGCTTTAAACGGAAGCAACGTTCTTCGACGGGTAGATGTAGAGAAAGTTTAAAAAAATCAAATTAAAGTTTGTTTTTTAAAAAAGTAAAGATTAACTTTGCACCCGCTTTAGAAAAAGACGAAGACAATCAGAACAAGTTTTTTGATTATTAGAACAAACAGGTTACAGGACTTAATGGATTTTATAGGTTTTGTAATAACAAGAAATAAGACAAAAGTTCTTTGAACATATTGAAGAAATGGAAAGGTTTGAGAGAAAACCTTAAATAGCACTAAAAGTCTATTTAAATTTGAGTTGTGAATCCTTGAGACATTAAACTTTTTAATTACAACGAAGAGTTTGATCCTGGCTCAGGATGAACGCTAGCGGCAGGC
>CAZAMT010000027.1:0-24569 GCA_964486145.1 uncultured Bacteroidales bacterium | reverse complement strand
CGTGTGTACATCAAGATCATTTAACACCTCCTTTAAATAGATACAGTTCGTTGGTCGCTGTAAACTCTTCATTCAAAGCAGCATACTCTTCCTTTCGTTTTTTTTCTTCCAGGTACTCGGATTTCGATTTATCAGCGCCTGCCAATAACGACTCAGTGGAAGTCTTGTAGGATTGCAGTTGACGGTCTTTCTCCTTTATCAATTCTTCCAGCAGATGTACCCGTTTTCTTAGTTTTTCCAGTTCATTGCTCATAATACTGTTTCTGTTGCAGGTACACAAATAAAAAAGGCAGCTCCTTTTCCAATTTCACTTTCAACCCAGATATTTCCATGGTTCTTTTCAATAAATTCTTTACAAATGATTAATCCAAGACCAGTGCCCTTTTCACCGTCAGTGCCTTCCGTGGAGAATTCTGCTGAAGGGTTAAACAGGTTTCGTGCAACTTCCTTTTCAATTCCAATGCCTGAATCTTGTATGCTAACAATTATTTTTTCATGTTGAATTTTACCATCGACAACAATTCTGCCACCATGCGGAGTAAATTTAATGGCATTCGCCAGCAAATTCCGAATGACAGTCGTCATCATCTGGGAATCAGCATATCCAACGTGTTTTTCAGTTAATTTATTTTGAAATTCAATGTTCTTTTTATCTGCCGTTGCCCGTAACAAATCCATACACTTTCCGGTGATTTTCCTGAATGAAACTGCTACCGGTTCAACAGTAATTTTCTGGCGTTGTGCATGCGACCAAAGCAAAAGATTATCGAGAAGGGCCGATAAAGAGGAAGCAGATTGATGGATGATACCAATGTACTTTTTTAGCTTTTCTTCCGGATAAGAATCAAAATTCTGATTCATCAACTGTGTGAAACCAACAATGCTGTTTAAGGGATTTTTCAGGTCATGCCCGATAATTGAAAACAGCCTGTCTTTTGTTGCATTGAGCTCCTGTAACGATTTTTCCTTTTCTTTCTGATCGGTCACATCCCTGCAAATGGCACCAAGCCGGTCTCCCTCCTTTGTGCAAATCATAAAAAACCGTGCTTGCACACTACATATTTTACCGTGCTTCCCCTGTACTTCAGTATCAACTAATTTTCCATGTGCGTGTACGTGAGCCGAAGTGATCTCCTTCATTAATTCTTCTTTAAACTGCCGGAAGCTTTTTGTTTTTTTAAGCTCATCAGGCAATAAAAGGTAGTTAAGTTCGAATACATCATAACCCCACATTTCCGCTTTTTCGTAACCAACAAGTTTTTCAAATGCCCTGTTCAGGTAAATCAGGTTATATTTTTCATCGGTCAGTAAAATGGCATCCGATGACCTGCTTAAAAAAGAACTGAATTTTTCCTCACTCGCTTTTAGTTCCTGTTCAAGAAGCTTTCTTTCAATGACAATGCCTGCCTGTTTAATAAACGATTCCACATAGACCTTGTCAGCCGTAAAATTTTTGTTTTTTGAAAAAAAGTAAACAATGCCAAACAGCCTGCCGTCATTGTTGATACCAATGCCATGAATTACAGGTATTTCAATTATTTTTTCTACTGCTCTGGCAATAAAATGCGATATCTCTGAACCAACAAAATCAGCAAATCCCTTTTTAAAGGTAATCAATTCACCGGATGTGTACTCCTTATAGTGCTCCGGCAGCATGTTATATTCCCTGTTAAGCATATCAAATCCAACAGCTTCAAGCATGTTGGAAATCATTGACTTTGGGATTCCAATGTTTTTAATTATTCTTCCTTTGGTTTGCTCCTTATTGACTGATGCAAATATGACGGCTGAGTCCGGATACTGATCATGCAGGGTTTGTGTTATAAAACCATAAATTTCTTCCAGTGTATCAAGTTGAAGCATCTGATGCATGCGCGTATTCAGGGTTTTATACAACTTACTGTTATGTTCAAGTGCTAACGTTGCCTCTTTCTCCCGGGTAATATCCATTAATACACCATTCCAGATAACCGAATTATCCTCATCTGCTTTGGAAGTTGCGACTCCTCTCACCCATTTAATTCTGCCATTTACAATAATGCGCGTTTCGGTAAACCAGGGAGTTAAATCTGAATATGCATTTGCGATTGATTCCATGAACGATTCAGCATCCTCTGGATGGATACATTCATAGAGCACATCAGGGTTAAGCAATTCTTCCCTGGTCTTTGCAAACAGATCCTCAGCACCTTTGCTCATGAATTCAATCTTAACCGTTTTATCATCATAAAAACGGTATTGAAAAATTCCCCCCGGCACATTCTTCAGAAGCACCTGCAACCAGTTTTCATTTTCTTTTAATGCTTGTTCTGCCTGTTTCCGTTTGTTTATGTCGGTCAGGTAAACAAGCACTGCATCTTTCGCGTCCCATGTTATTTTTATGGCGCTTATCATAAACCAGCGTAAATCACCGGTCTTTGGCTTTATCCTGATATCATAGGCAGAAATCGTTTCACCCTTGAGCCGCTTCATGTAGTTTTCAATGACCAATTGCCGGTCATCTTCATATATGATTTTTAGAAAATCTTTATCTTTAATTTGTCCCTTCTTGTATCCCGTGATTCGCTCCATGGAAGCATTTGAATACACTGTTGTTCTGTTTTGCAATACCACAACTCCTTCCTGCATGTTATCCAGAATAATCCTGTATTTTGTTTTATCCATTGCACGGTTTTCCTTCAATTCTTTTGTTGTCCCGATGTATGATTTTTTTAATTTATCCGGTCTCTCCCATTCAATTTCCTGATTCAAATTTTATATCATTCAGATATTTCCTTTTTTACAATAATAAACTTTTTTACGGGCATAAAGCATCGAAAGTTGAATGATATCCATCACCTCCGAAGCTGTTTTATTTCCAATACATCCAGTTGCGGCACCCTTTTTGTTGAATTTTTCATTCGTAATCCCTTACCAAAATGAAACATACATATCTTTTCTTACTATTGTTGTTTTTATTGCCAAATCCAATAGATGGACAGGTTTCAAGAAAAGCTGTAATGATGGATAAACATCGCAGATTTAACAAAGGGGATACGGTAAATGTACTGGCATCATACTCAAAGTACGGCTACTCGCTTTATGTTGTTACCAATGGCGAAAGAACAGAAGAAACGCCTTCCTCCAAAATTTCGATTATTGGCGATAGCCTAACTTTTTGGGAAGATATTTGGTTCAAATCAAAAAGCTACAGTGCCTTTGATAGAAAAGTAAAAGTACCGAATGCATACCAAAAACAAAAATCACTCGACATACTGTTATCGCTGCAGGAACAAAATAAAATTTATGAAGATCCTTTTGTGGAAGATTACCTGTTGCAAAAGCTTATACTGATAAGGCCGCCCCACGAATTCTTCGGAAAAGATTCCAGTCATTTCAATTTAAAATTACTAAACCAGCCTTCCGAAGAAATCATTGTTCTGCCAAATAAAACGATTCTTGTTAGTGTTGACTGGCTGGCAGGAACGTCAACTGCTGACGAGGTTATTATGGCTTTGAACAAAGCAGTTATTTATGCCTTTCTTGGGTATCATTTGGATTACTATAAAAGTGAACCGGCGTATGAGGAAGAATCCGAAGATTTATCTGACTTGTTAAGTGGGACAAAACAAAAATTACGTGTCCACGCAACCCGGTTATTTAAAGAACAAAAGCGTCAGGATATTTTCAATGAACAGGTACCATATTTAAATGTCATTTCAGGCATCATTACTTACGTTGCATGGCAGGAGTATTACAATCAGAATTATGAAAAATCCATCGACTTGTTAAACAAAGTCATTGACAATGGTTTTGCCACAGATGAGGAGTTTTTCCTGAAAGCCAAGATATATCGTCAGTTATACAACAGCCCGGAAAAAAATCAGGAAGCGCTAAGCCACATTAATAAGGCAATGGATATCAACACGTTCCGGTTCCCCGAGCTAATGCAGGAAAAAGGGCTGATTTTGTTTCGTTTAAACCGATATAGTGAAGCAAAAACAGCATTTGAAAAATACCTGGAGTCGCTTACTGAAGCTTCGGGAGATCCTCAAAAAATAAAATGGTGCCGGGCAATGATAAAAAAGTGTGAAACTACTGCACGGTTGATGACCAACTAAGCTTGTATTTTCGCCTTAAAATTTTCAGGAACAGGAGCCAGCTTGTTTGCCTGGTAATCAAAAAATGTCAGGCCGGTTTTTACCCGGGCTATCTCTTTTTTGGTTTCAACATTGGTTACCTGGTATATCAAATCAAAACCAAGCCTTGATATCTCATCCACTGCAATTTTAATTTCAACCGGATCTCCGTAATACCCCTGAGATTTATACATGATGGCAGCATCGGTCATGATCAGGCTTTTTCCTTCAATATCCTTTTCGGAGTAACCCATGGAAACTAAATAGCGAAGCCTTGCCTCTTGGGCGATTCCCAATACCGCATCATTTGCCAGGTGACCACCATAGTTTATATCGGTAATGCGAAGTTTTAATTGGGTTGAAAATGTGAACTGTTTGGGTAAATGAATTTTAATCCGTGCCATTTGTAAAAATTTGGATGATCGTTTGTGGCTTTTCTAAGTGATAGGCATGCAATCCGGCCTTTTTGGCACCTTCAATGTGCTGTGGGGTGTCATCAATAAAAAGTGTTTCTGACCTTACCAGACCATTTTCCTGAACGACATGTTCAAATATTTCCACCCCGGGTTTTCGCATCCCCACCTCATGCGAATAGTATGCTTTGATAAAAAGATTTCGGAATTTATCATGTCCGTAAATTTCATCAATGTACTTTGAATACCTTGTTACATGAATTTCATTTGTATTGCTCAGTAAATAAATGTTGTAATGCTTTCTTACTTGTTCCAACAAGGAAATACGTTCTTCCGGCAGGTCAAGAAGCATAGCCGTCCATGCTGCATCAATATCCTCATCACCAACTCCTTCAGGTAACATTGCCCGTATTTCATACCTGAAATCTTCAGGGGTGATGCTGCCTGTTTCGAGGTCATCAAACAGGGTTGTTTGCTTGAGCTGATTGTAAACCAGATCAAAATCCGTCAATCCCAGTTTTGTAAATGCCTCCACCGTTTTCCGGTAGTCAATGTTAGAAATCACACCTCCCCAGTCGAAAATAATATTTTTAATTTTTGGTGCTTTTCCTTTTTCAAAAATATTTAACTGCATATTTTTTATTTTTACGTGCAAAAGAACAACATTTTCAGCATACTTTTTTTATTTTCCGATGAAGATCTGGTTAAGTTTTATGGTTAATTATTTAAAGAACGGGGTTGACCTGTTTGAAAATGCAGTCGGAACCAACGACGGAGAACATAAACAGCGAATGATCATTTATTTAAAACCAAATTTATGCAGTCAAAAAAAATTGCAATTATAGGGGGTACCGGACTTGAAGATCCAAAAATCATTCCGGATTTGAAGGAGATTGATATGGATACACCTTACGGAAAACCGGACCAATCCTTTCAGGAAGGCACGATAAACGGGATAACTGTTTATCTTATCTCCCGGCATGGTCGCCAGCATACAGTTCCGCCAACCCAGGTAAATAATCGGGCCACCATTTGGGCAGTTCACGAACTCGGTTGCGATGGTATCCTTGCAACAACCGCCTGCGGAAGCCTTCGGGAAGAAATCGAACGGGGTGATCTTGTACTACCTGACCAGTTTATTGATTTCACAAGGCACCGGAAAAACACCTTTTTTGAAAAATTTGAACCCGGAGAGCTCATGCATGCTCCCATGGCGGACCCGTTTGATAAAACCCTGAGAAACACAATTATACAGGCTTCCAATGATCTTAACCTGTCTGTGCACAAGCATGGAACTGTAATTACGATTGAAGGTCCTCGATTTTCGACCCGTGCAGAATCAAAGATGTTCAGGGCATGGGGTGCGGATGTTATCAATATGTCAACCGCCCCGGAAGTCATTTTAGCCAATGAACTCAACATACCATATGCAGCAATTGCCATGAGCACGGACTACGACTGCTGGAAAGAAGACGAATCATCGGTAACCTGGGAAGAAGTCCTGAAAATATTCAGTCAAAATGTGCATAATGTTATCAATCTTTTGCAGGAAACACTAAAAATACTCCACACTACCTGACACTGAACTGAGCAGAAAATAAAATATGAAGAAAAAAGTATTTTCCTAAAACATTTTGATGCTTTTGGTGTCATTCAATTGATCAACTGTACATCAACATGCATCAGGTTAACGCTCATATATGGTATGTAGTTTTTGGATTATTTTGTTGGTTCTGGAACCAGCAAAGCATTGCTCAGCATAATCAGAAGCTGGATAGTTTACTTAACGTATACCAACATCAACCCGATTCTGAAAATAAAATAGGCACTGTTTCGCATTTATTCAATGCTATGATTTATACCAATCCGGAAGAAGCTTTTGACTATGCCATCGAAGAAATTCAACTGTCCGAAAAATTTGAAAAGCCCCGTGGTTACGGGATGGGTCATTATCATTTAAGCACTTTACAAAACTGTCCACCCTTTGTCCACCGCGAATTTTATGTACTTTTTCAAAATACCATGGCTTTGTATTGCATTTACGATTGAACTCAACATTTGCCGGCAACAACAATGAATGAATAACTATTTTAGGCGCTTAATTTTTTTGATTCGACCGGATTAAAATGCCAGATTATGGACTATAATTCTGCCCCACTCACGGGCAATAGCCTGCCCGCAAGCCCCGTTGGCACCTACCAGAACAACATTTATTTTGTTAACGAATGGGGTAATGGCGGAATCGTTTTTGAAAAAATTGGCGCCGCCTGCCGGATGGAGTTTGTAAGCATGTCAAACACCCTGCAACTATTTTTTAATGCAGAAGGGGATGAGTTTCAAACCTGGAGACCATCAACAGGCGAGTTTTCTCCTCCTTATGTGATTAATTGATCTTTTATTACCTGTGAAAAATCCCCGGGTATCTGAATGATACCCGGGGCAGTATAAAATAGTTTACAGAAGCATTAATGAGTCCGGTCTAAAAAGCCACCTTACCCCTAAATCCCCTAAAGGGGACTTTTTCAAACTGCTGATTTTTAGCTGTTCCCCTTTAGGGGTTAGGGGTGAAAACAATAAAAATCAGCAGTTTGAAGGCTTTTTAGACCAAACCCATTAATTAAATCCCGCTAAAGTTAATATCATCAAATACAAGGGTTGGCATTCGCCATGATGAATACATATTGGGATCATTGCCTACCTCTGACAACCGGTTCCAGAATTCTTTGGCATTACCTGAGATATTCATTTCGCTGATGGGTTTTACAGCCTCCCCGTTTTCAATAAGCAATCCTGATACACCGAAGGAATAATCCCCGGTTGTTGAATTGGAATTTCCTCCCAGGAACCCGGTTACATAAATACCTTTACTTACATCTTTCAGTATTTCCTCTGCTGAACGCTTACCATAATCCAGCATTAAATTGGTCGAAGAATTTCCTGTCGGTTCCAGACCCAGCTTTTTCCCATAATAATTGTCTACATAGTAATTTTTCAATATTCCGCTTTCAATCATGAGGCGTTTTTTTGCCTTTATTCCATCGCTATCAAAAAGCCGTGAAGACAAGCCTTCCTTAAGCAGAGGGTCGTCAATCAATGTAAATGTATCTGCTGCTACTTTTTTTCCAATCATACCATCTAAATACGACCGTTTTTGTTGAATGGCACTTGCGTACATGGCACCCAGGAGCATCGATACCAGCCTGGGAACCGCCATGTTTTCAACAATCATGGTATAATCTCCGCTTTTAATTTTATCCTGTCCAATTTTCCGTAATGCTCTTTCAACCGCCTGTTTCCCAATTTCCTCCGCTGTTGGAAGGTCATTTATAAATCTTGACCGGGCATAAAAATAATCTTCCGGACGGGCATCTGCATCTTTTACAGTTACTTCAGCGCTTGCTGAAAACAACGTACCTTTCGAGTTACCTTCAAATCCATTGCTATTGATTTTTACGGTTTCGTAGTAAGTATCCCTGTATCCTGATGTGGTCGAAATAATTTTATCGCTCATCCCCATGGCTGTTTCCTCAATTTCCTTTGCAAGCTTTACACGCTGTTCAGAGGAGATCTGCTGGTAATTTTCATCGTTAATTTTCAGGGGAACATTTAAATTATCCGGGTAATATTTTGGATCAGGAAGTGCACGAAACTCATCTTTGGTGAGGTATTCGGTGCTTTTTACTGCCTCACGAATGAAACTTTCCAGTGACGATTTGCGAAGGTCATTGGTATTCTGGCTTGAAAACTTGTGGTCAACATATATATCGATGGTCAGAGAATTCTGGGTGGATTCTTTGAGCTTATCCAGCTTTTTGTCCCGGTACTCAATTTCAATTTCCCTTCGATTGGTAATGTCTACTGATGCTTCATTTGCATTGTGTTGTTTTGCTTTATTTATTGCCCATTGGGCCAGTTCTTTTCGTTCTTTGTTTGTCATGATGGTATTTTATTTTGAGGTTAAACGATTAAACACCGCCTACGGTAATTTTTGAAACTTTAACAGTTGGTAATCCCTGCGAAACAGGAACACCCTGTCCATTTTTACCACAGGTCCATCCTCCCTCAGCCATTTTAAAATCATCTGCTACCATTGTTATGTTAGATAACACTTCCGGACCATTACCAATAATGTTGATGTCTTTTACTGGTTTGGTTAGTTTACCATCTTCAATCATGTATCCGGATTTTACATAAAATGTAAAATCACCTCCGCCAATATACACCTGCCCATTGGTAAATGTCTCCGCATATAATCCTTTTTTAACACTTCGGATGATTTCATCCTTTTTATGCGGACCGTTTAGCATGTATGTGTTACGCATCCGTGGTAATGGCGCAAACCGGAATGACTGGCGTCGCCCGTTTCCTGTTGGTTTCACGTTGTAGTGGCGTGCACTCAGCCGATCATGAATATAACTGCGTAGTTTACCGTTTTCGACAAGTACGGTATTTTCTGTTTCATTTCCTTCATCATCCACATTGATGGAACCCCTGATGTTTTGGTTTGTGCCGTTATCAACAATAGTTACAAAGTTTTTAGCAATTGGTTTGTTCATTTTATCACTAAAGATGGATATTTCCTTTCGGTTGAAATCTGCCTCCAATCCATGACCAATGGCTTCGTGCAACAGAATACCCGAACTGCCTGCTGCAAGCACAACTTCCATTTCACCACCATCCGGTTTTACGGCATCAAACAGGGTGACCGTCCTGTTCACCGCTTCGGTTGCAAGCTTATCAATGTTTTCAGGGGTAAAAAACTCAATTCCCGAGCGTGCAGCGAGGTTGAAACTGTTGTTCTCTCTTTGACCATTCTGTTCAGCAATGCAGTTGACATAAATGAGCCCCATCGGTTGATAATCAAAAGTAAGTTTTCCCTCGGAATTGGCGTACAACATAAATCCGGACTCATTAATAAATGCAATGTTGGTTTTAATGATCCTGTCGTCCAATGCAAAAACCTTATCGTTTATTTTTTGCAGGAAAGGTATTTTTTCCTCAATGGAAACCTTCTCCCAGGGCGTAACGATCGGGTAATAATTTGGAGGGGTATACGTTGAAAATACCGCCGGATCAATTGATTTTCCAGAATCTGCGATGTTCGCAGCCGTTTTAGCCGCCTGTTTCATCGCTTTTGGGGACAGGTCTTCTGTAAAAGAAAAGCCTGTTTGTTCGCCTTTAAGCACCCTGATTCCAACGCCATAGTCGATGTTGGTATATGCCCTGTTAACATCGTTATCTTCAAGGCCAATGTAATTAAGAATTCCATGTTGAAAATACAAGTCGCAATAGTCGCCGCCTTTTGACAAAGCTTCAGACATTACCTCACGCATCAGTGCCTCATGTACTCCAAAATGATCAAGATAATTCTTTAAATTCAAATCCTCCATGTACTTGTAATTCATTGCGTTTACATCCATTGATTTTAATAAAAAGGGTGACATAGACGTCACCAGCAATCCTTTACCTGTTTTGTCAAGGAATTGCCTCCGTGATATTGTAAGCTTCATAATAATAGATTTTGAAGATGTTGATTTAATTTGTAGATGTTGTTAAAGATAGGATTAAATTTTTTCTAAAAAAAGTTAAAAAATCATATAGGCAATATTGATTCGCAATATGAGCTGGACGGCATTTTGAAGCTCAAATATATCAAACCGTTACAAACTTTAATAAATGTAAAACTTAACGTTAGATAAGTACTGTGAAACATTTCAATGTAAAAATTCGACTGAAATATAGTCGGTTATTACTTTGTTTTTGCCAGGGTAAATGCAAAAGAACTTCCAACACCCTGATTACTCCTTACATTGATAGTCTGGTTATGTGCTTCGATGATATGTTTTACGATTGACAGCCCAAGTCCGGTACCGCCCATGTCCCGTGACCGGCTTTTATCTGTTCTGTAAAAACGTTCAAAAATTCGATTTAGGTCCCCTTCGGCAATTCCAATACCATCGTCTGCAATTTCAATCAGGAGATTCTCACCCATGTCCATAAACGACACGGTGGTATGCCCACCGGCGTTACCGTATTTTATTGAATTAACCACAAGGTTGTTGACAACTTCAAAAATACGGTTGCGATCTGCAAGCACATACAAAGGTTTTTCATATGAACTATCAAACCTCAGCTTTATACCCTGTTCTTTGGCAAGCATTTCCTGAAGTTCAAAAACCTCTTCAAAAAGCACTTTGATGTTGAATTTGTTATAGTCCAGTTTCAACTCACCGGATTCAAGCCTGGATATTGATTCCAGGTCCTCAACGATGGAGATCATCCGGTTGATGCTTTTTTCTGTCCGTTCAAGATATTTACGGTTGATGTTTTCATCTTCAAGTCCACCATCGAGAAGGGTAAGAACATAGCCCTGAATATTGAATATGGGTGTTTTCAGTTCGTGTGAAACATTGCCCAGAAATTCCTTCCGGTACTTTTCCAATTGTTTCAATTGCGCAATTTCCTTTGTTTTGCTCTTTGCCCACGTAAGCACTTCATTTTTAACTTCGCTGATCACATCCTTTTTTTCAAGATCTTTTCGAAGTTCCCTTTCAGGCAAATTAATGTTGTGTATGGTTTTATAAATGGGGTTTATTTTTTCGAGAATGAAGCTGTTCAAAGAATAATAAACGATAATAAAAATCACGGTAAATACCCCTACAACGGCAAAAAAAATAAATATAAACATTCCAGTGTCGGGAACAGCAAGACTGATAACCAGTGCTATCAGTGCTAAAAGTGCTGAAAAAAGGCCTACAATAAAGGCCATCCATCGGGGTGATGTTGATTTCATAATTCAGGTTAAAACCTTCGAAAATAGCAAGAAGTACGTGAATAAAAAACTTCGTGGCCCATTCCATCAACAAATTAACATAAAATTAAAAAATAACAGTCACAAAACCAACGGACTGCATTCTGAAAAGATCATTCATATTTCAGAGCCATCGCGGGATTCGTTCGGGCAGCAATGACAGCCCGGTAGCTCATGGTTAAAAATGCAATTATTAGCGCTATCAGAAAGGATAATAAAAACGGCCAAATGGTCAGGTCAACGCGATACGAAAACTGTTGCAGCCAGACAAAATTGAAATAAAAGTACGCAAGTGCCCAGGCAAATACCGTTGAAATTGTGATTAGCAGCAATATTTCTTTGGACAGCAGCATAATGATAGATGGTTGCTCAGCTCCGAGAACTTTTCGAATACCAATCTCTTTGGTTCGTTGTTCGGCAATAAAAAGGGTCAGACCAAAAAGTCCGAGGGTAGCAATGAAAATTGCGAGTATTGAAAAAACCATTGAGATACGTCCGGTTCGGATTTCCTCCTTGTAAAACCTTTCAAACTCCTGATCCAGGAAAAAATACTGCATGGGATCACCTTCTGTAAAATTATCCCAGATATTTTGAACCTGTTCAACAGTGTTCCGGACATCATTTTTCTGCAGCCGAATGGTAAGATAACCACCCCACTCCCATGATTTTGGTTTCATAATAAACACACACGGGCTTATATGCTGGTGAAGTGATTCAAAATGAAAATCGTTCACAACTCCCACCACAGTAAACGGTTTTCGTCTGTCAGCACTTTCGTATCCTGGTTGAATAAACCTTGCTTCCAAAGGATTTTCGAGTCCAAAATGCTTAACGGCACTCTCATTTATAATCATGACCGATGAATCGGTTGCAAATTCATTTGATAAAAATCTGCCTTTTTCAAGTTTGAGGTTATAGGTTTCTAAGTAATCCGGATCCGACCAGGTCACCTGCATCATGTATGTATGATCCTGCATGTCTCCTTCCAGGATAAATCCGTTATTGTTATTTGGATATCCAGGCACAGCCGTTGAATTTGTTGAACGAATTACACCGGGTAATTTTTCAATTTCTTGTTTAAATGCGGGAATCTTTTTGCTTCCCATGGCATCCATCCGGCGCAAGACAAGCAATTGTTCTTTGTCAAATCCCAGGTCTTTATTCAACATAAACCCAACCTGCTGGTAAATGATGAAAGTGCTAAGTATGATGAGTATGGATATAAAAAATTGTACGGCTACAGAAATATCCCTGAATATTTTGTTCCCTTTTCCTGTTTTGAGGTTGCCGTAAAGAACAGAAACCGGTTTGAATGACGACAAAAAGAAAGCAGGGTAACTCCCTGAAAGTATCCCGATAACAATGGCTATTAATAGCAACACCGGTATCAAATACCATGATTGAAAATAATCAAAGGTAAGATGGAGGTCGATAAAATTATTAAAAGAAGGTAATAACAACTCTACAAACATAATGGCCAGGAAAAGTGACAGGAAAGTCATCGCGAGCGACTCCCACAGGAACTGGCTCACGAGTAAGGATCGCGAAGATCCCACAACCTTCCGTAATCCTACCTCTCTCGCTCTGTTTGCCGATCGTGCCGTTGAGAGATTCATGTAGTTAATAGCCGCCATCACTAAAATAAAAATCGCCGCGAGTGAAAAGATGGTAACATATTTTTTATCATTTGAGGGTTTAAGATGATGTTGTATTTCCGGGGAAAGATGAATATCCCCGATGTGTTGCAAAAACAGGCCATACCTGTTTCCGCTTGCCTCAAATTCATCAAGTGTAACGCCAAGGGCTTTTTCAACCTGCGGTCCCACATATTTTGTAATCAAATCAGCCATTTTGTCTTCAACCACGTTTGCCTGGCTCGCATTTTTCAAAAGCAAATAGGTGTAAAAACTGTTTGACAGCCAGTAATTGCTGGTTGACCTGGGATGTGTTTTAAACGACCCCAACAAGTCAAAAGTGAAATGACTGTTTCGGGGAGGCGATTTACATACACCTGTGACCATAAACCGGGTAGTATCGCTATTGATTCTAAGGCTCTTGCCAACAGGATTTTCAGATCCAAAGTATTGTTTTGCTTTCTGTTCGGTAAGCACAACCGAATGCGCTGTTTCAAGTGCATTATCCGGATCACCCTGCACCATGTCGATGGAAAATATATTGAAAAAACTTTTACTGGCAAGCAAAAATTCTTTCTCAACATGTGTTTTATCATTCATTTTAACAACCACCTCACCCCAGTGATCCAGGACTACCGCATCCTCCACCTCAGCAAGTTCTTCTTTTATAACTCTCGCCGCCGGCGCCGGTGTCCAGGCTCCGCTTAATTCAGCATCACCCATTTTTCCCTGCAGGTAAACGCGGTAAATGCGGTCATAGTTCTCATTAAATTTATCATAGCTGTATTCGTCTCTTACGAACAGAAAAATGATGATACTGCAAACCAGGCTGATGGTTAAGCCTGTTATGTTAATAAACATGTAAGTTTTATGCCGTTGAAAGTTCCGAAGTGCTATTCTGACAAAATTTTTAAACATCATCAATTCGTTTGCAAGATTCTGGATTTACATTTGGTACTGCAAATTAAACAGTTTTATCGACTTTATATTGTTTTGACGATAACATCCATTAAGACGCTTTCAGGGATCATTCGTTACAACCTGTTTGGAAAAAATCTGCGAATCATTTTTTTTTCAAATGCCCAAAAAAATTTAAATTGACCAAAAATTGTGCCTGTAAGAAGTAAAATCACGAAATAAGAAGGTACTACCGTACCAATGTAGGCCATGGTTTTTATTCCAAAAGCAGTATGCTCTTGTATCCCCAGGATATCAAAAATGCCGCGTCGGGCAAACAACGTAACACTGCCAGAAAGAGCAAAAACAACATTGATGATAATCAATTGAAGATCTGATTTTATGTCGTATTTTCTTTTTAGTCTGTCAAAAAATTTTCTCATTATACCAGGATATGATCGATGGATAAAAAAAGGATGATGGATAAAACATAATAGTTGATTCTCATAAAATACTTCCCGGGAGACAATTCTTTATCGGCTCTCAATAATTTAACAAATACAGCGACAAGCCAGATTCCTGAGATTATTAAACCGGAGAATGCTAAGACGGATGAAATTAAGCCAGTCATTGGCAAAAGCATTGCAGCAAGCACGGTAGCAAGTGTCCAGGAAAAAATAATACGTTTCATTTGTACCATGCTGTACCTTTGGGTCAATGAAGGAAATCCAGCAGCTTCATACTGCGGTCCGTATTTAAGCACCAACAGGTAAAAATGCGGAACCTGCCATATGAAGAAGAAAAATGCCAGCACCCAGGCGTTGGGATCCATCAATGACCCTCCTGCCGAAACCCAACCCACCAGCGGAGGTATCGCTCCAATAACGGATCCCGGCACAACCGCATGGGGTGTAATCTTTTTCAGATTCGTATAAATAACATTGTACCATACCAAGGCAATCAGCCCAAGAATCAAAGCTGATATATCTGCTCCATCCAATAGTAACAGGGAACCAACTGCTATCTGGAACAGTGCAAGCAAAGATGCTGACCGCGGGGTGACTTTCCCGGAAGGTATCGGCCGTTTGCTGGTTCTGTTCATTTTTGCATCAGTATGGTATTCCTGCAGGTGATTGATAACCGATGAACCGCAAGCCAGCAAAAAAATTCCAACGGTTGGTAAAATAAAACCGGTATCAATCCCCCCATGGGCCAAAATATAACCTGTAATGGTGGTAAAAGAAACAGCAATTGTAATTTTTACCTTGCTTAACTCCAGAACAATCCTAAGAATCTCCCACACTCTTTTCATACTTAAGTCTCTTGTATCTCTTACGTTGACCAATAATTAAAAACAGTAATAATCCTACTGCAAATGCAATAATAATAAAACCGCTGGCTCGTGCCAGGAATATCACATTTTCATTTTCTTCCGGGACAAAATTATAACAGTATTTCAATACCTTTATACGGGTTGGCACCTGTTCGCCATTGTACGCATCAAGAATGGCCATTTTGAAATGCATTGGCAGATAAAAAGTTCCATACAGGTATTGACTGATACGGGCATCGGGTGTTAAAACCATTATTGCCGCTGAATGCACAAAATCCTCTCCCTGTCTTTTAAAATCAAACCCCGCTGCACTTGTTAATTTATTAATTTCTGCTGAATCCGCAGTAAAAAATTCCCAATGTTCAGCAGCTTCTTTGTTTTCCATGAGGCTGATGTAATTTTTCTTTTTTTGCCGCGCCATTGAAGGTGTCTCGCGCTCATCAATGCTAACAGTGAACACCTGGTAGTCTTTTCCAATTGTTAATCCTGCATGATCAATCACCTCGGCAATGCCTTCCATGGTTGGGCTGCACAGTCCCGGACATTTAAAATATACAAACGACAGAATGGTTGGTTTATCAATTCGATTGAACAGATTTACCCGGTTACTGTCTTCATTGAAAACCATTACATCCCGCGGCAATTGAACCATATGCTTTTCGGTTATTCCAAACCGATCGGATTGTCCGAAAACAAACGACGAATAAAGGATTAAAACACCTTTAAGTATGCATACAGAGGCTATTTTTTGTAAGCTATTCATGTTACAATTCATTTATCCCACTTTTGAATGACTAACGGAAGACAAAGCCAATTGTTTAATGTTGGTTTTTTGAATTAAGCCCTGCTTTGTATTTCTCCATTTTAAAGTGATTAACGTACGCGAGCACTGCTACAACCACAATAATTGCAAGTGTGTAATAAACGAATGTAGGCACGGGTACGGGATCACCTTGCGCGTATGAATGCAAACCCGACAAATAATAATTAACACCGAAATATGTCATAATGATGGATGAAAACCCAACCAAAGCAAACAGGTTAAACGGATAAATACCTCTTAATCCCGGAATCAGGCGCATATGTGAAATAAATGCATATACAATCACAGATATTAGCGCCCACGTTTCCTTTGGATCCCAACCCCAGTAGCGTCCCCAGGATTCATTTGCCCAGACGCCGCCCAGGAATGTGCCAATGGTTAGCATATACAATCCGGCAATCACTGCCATTTCGATGATTCCTGTTAACTCATCCAGAACAAGTTCAATTCTCTTCCAATTGTTTTCATTTTTAAAAAACATGAGGATTAAATTGAGGAAGGCCATTAAGGCAGCAAGTGCCAGGAAGCCATAACTTGCAGTAATGATTGCTACATGAATAATCAACCAGTACGACTTCAAAACAGGAACAAGGTTGGTTACTTCAGGATCCATCCAGCTTAGATGTGCCACATGCAAAATTAAAAAAGCCAGTATAGCTGTTATAGAGAGAGATACCTCCGATTTACGCGAAAAAATTAATCCTGCAAGAACCGTAGCCCATCCGATGTAAATCATTGATTCATAACCATTGCTCCAGGGTGCGTGACCTGAAATGTACCAGCGCAACGCAAGACCTCCAGTATGAGCAATGAATGCAAGAACCACAAACACAGAAGCCACTTTGATGGTTACGCCCAGTTTCAATTTGGGAACAAAAATAGCAATGAAATGCAGAATCAGTAAAATAAATCCAACGATACCATACACCGAAGCAAGGCGCTCAAATATTCCTGCGTTATTATAAAACACCTCCAATCGGGTCTTGTTTTTTGGAGGTATGAGCTCTTCCCCAAATTTCTCCTGAAATTTTTTCATCGCTGCCAGGTATTCCTCTGATTCCGTGTAATCACCTGATTTCATGGCTTTCCCCAAGGACTGAAAATAAAGTGACACAATATTTTTAACGAAAACCGAATCCTGGCCATTAAATTTCTGACCGGCATTTAGCGGTGTATACCATTTCTGCATGGTATCCTCCGGGTGCGGAAAAATCCGTAACAATCCGGAAGTATATGTCATGTAGCTGATATTGACACGCTCATCAACTTTGATAATTTCGGTGTCAAATTTATTCCGGTATGCAGGCTTTTTTTGATATGCCTGTTCCACATACTGGCGTAAAACATATCCTGTACTTTGATTGATAAATACATTGAACGGAGCAAGTTTGCCAGTAATCCCCAGGATGTTTTTAATTTCATCATGAGAAACCTTTATCATGGGCACTGTCTGCCATAATTCGGGATACGACATCATACCAAGAAACACCTGATCGCTTGTTAAACCTTGCAATGTATTTTTTCTTGAAATTTTACGAAGAACTTCAGAACCCAATGTATTCAGAGGTTCAATGCGCCCGTCGACACCCTGCACGAGCAGTTTACCAAACGCTTCCGCGTGTTCTTTACTCACAGATTGATCTTCGGGAATATATTGAGATTGCAGTGTAAATGATGATAAAATCATAAATGCAGCAAGTAAACCTGTGGCCTTTATTGCCTTTCGCTCCTTTCGTAATTCATTCAGTTTCCTGCTCATTTTTTGAAAACGACTGTTCCGGATAAAGATGCTCAAAAACATACCCAACCCGAGTAGAAAGTAACCCAGGTAGGTAACAAATGTTCCCAGGGCATCGCGATTCACGGAGAGAACCGTACCTTTTTCATCGGAATCGTAAGATGACTGGTAGAAACGGTATCCTCTGTGTTTAAGTACATTGTTCATGAAGATACGACGTTCCTCATTGATGCCTTTTTCCCGATCCGTTAAAATAACTTCACTTTCGTACCAACTCGGACTATTGGATCCTGGATATCTTTCCAAAATAAAGTCTTTTAATTTCAATGAGAAAGGAAGTTCAATACGTTTTGCACCATAACCAACGCTGACATTTAGTCCGTTGATATCAATTGTTGCAAACTCCGGGGCAATGCCTTTATCACCCCATGCGGAGATGTTCCTGCTTTCATTGTTAACAGTAACATTGTAAACAACCGCATCCGGAAAGCTGTTATCGGCAGCATCCTGTATGGTTTTTGGCATAACCGAAGCCTGAGGAAAATAGTCGTTCAATACAATTTGCTGGTTGTTCATACTATATAATTTCCGTACCTGGAAAGAATGTAATGTATCGGCCCCGAGTACCTGTTGCTGCTGATCCATCATGCTCATTGATGTGAAAAAAAACGGAGAACGTATAAACAAATCGTAATCATCCATTATTATCTGCACTGCGGCAGGATTGGTGGTATCATTCAGGGAGAAAATATTCCGGCCAACGCGCACCGTTTCACCTTCCTTAATTACAACGCTTTTTCGGCCTCCATCCCCCGCCACAACCAATTCAATCATTGGAACTCCTTCGGGATCTTCACCAATGGATTCAACCGCATTTGGCACAAAGTCAATCATTGCAATCTCTACTTCTTTACCATCCAGTTCAAATGACTTTGATATTTTCTTTTCAGCTAACTCTGACATCAGTACTTTGTGTGTCTCGTATATGGAATCGCTGTTCGAAATCTTAAAGTGCAGGTAGGTGTTATCAGATAAAATGGTGTTGGAGGTATCCCCCTCCCGGATATGCATGATGCCTTCGTAACCAATATACCTCGTAATTCCTGCTCCTAAAATGATTACTACAAACGAAATATGAAATAAAAAAATAGTGAATTTTTCTTTTTTGTATAATTTACGTTGAACAATGCTCCCGGTAAGATTTATCATACCCAGCACCAACAACAACTCAAACCAGGTTGCATTATACACCACGCTTTTGGCTGCATCGGTGCCATAGTCATTTTCAATAAACGTAGCCACTGCCATTGAGGTAGCAAACACAGCCAGTAACAAACCCATAAATTGCATGGAAAACAAATACTTAACAATACTTTTCATCACAAAAACGTTATTTTTTAAATGTTGTACATCTCTGCCTTAACAACAAATCAATGGCAAAGATAATCAAATCAAATAATTTAGATTGTTTCTAAATGCGGAAAGCCATCGTGAAAGATTATTCGTTATTATTGAAAATTAAATGATTTATCCGGAAACTGACTGACAAGTTGCAATAGATGGAAAGTAATGATAATTTTAAGAAGAAATTATGTTTTCACAATAATATGAAAAAATTCAAACCACTGGGGATAAAATCGTACGGCAGTATCCCCCATATCAGCCAAAGCAGAATTGGTCCCGGAGATCATCACTGTGATCCGGGAATGGAATCCATCGCGACAAAAAAATTAAGAGATCGCCATGATTTGGTTATTGTGCAGGAAAAACTTGATGGATCCAATTGTGCCATTGCTAAAGTAAATGGCAAAGTAATTGCCCTTGGCAGAAGTGGTTACCTTGCCCAAACATCACCCTTTGATCAGCATAAATACTTTGCATCATGGGTTCAACATAATTATAACAGATTTGACAAGCTCTTAAATGAAGGAGAACGAGTTGTGGGAGAATGGCTTATTCAAGCACATGGAACTAAATATAACCTTTCACATGAACCATTTGTTCCGTTTGATCTCATGAAACAGGCCAGCCGGTTAAATTACCATTCATTTTTATTACGAATTCTGCCTTTTGGTTTTACGGTACCGCGGTTAATTCACCTGGGTCAGGCCATTCGGTTAAAAACTGTTCTTGAAAAACTGGAACCATCCGGTCACGGAGCTGTTGATATGGCGGAAGGAGCCATATGGCGTATTGAGCGCAATGGAGTTGTTGACTTTTTAGTGAAATATGTCAGACCTGAAAAAATTGATGGTAAATATTTGCCGGAGATTTCAGGATCCGAACCTGTTTGGAATGTGGATCCTACATATCCGGGTTTTAAACCGGCAGCAATGTTCAATGGGATGCGGCAAAAAATACAATATTTGATAACGAAAAAGCTACCTTGAAGCTGACCAGAGAATACAGAACGTGGTACAAAACCTGCCTTAAACAGGTACTGAACTACCTGCTTTTTTGTTAGTTTGTCCTTGTGGGACATGCATAAAACACATAGCAATGTTAACGGTCATCTCCATCATCAGCCCTCTTAAATAATTTAGAATTGTCCACATTAAACATAAAAGAACTTACCAGGATTGAAGGATTAAAATTAGTGGACGAATCGTTTTACGCAGTCCAATAAGCGGACATAAACCATTGGTGGAGTGGTGGTTAAATGAACCTCAGTTCCCGCTTTAAAATTCATTGTATGACATAGTTATTAAAATTTTACTCGGTCAGTGGTTTTAAAACTCAACACGTATCAAATGTTCCTTTGATTTGAACGGTAAATTCATTGATTTGAAAGCCCTCGATTTTTCTATCCTTAAAATAATTCTTTAGGAGGGTGTCCAACTCTTCATCAAAATAGTCTTCAATAACATCACATTCCGAGCAATATAAATGATGATGATGATTTATGATTCCATCATATCGCATTACATCTTTGTCGGTAGTCACCCTTTTAATGAGATTGTTTTTAATGAATGTATCAAGGACTTTGTATACTGTACCGGAAGCAATATTTGGGTTGCTTTGGCGAATATAATCAATGATTTTGTCGGCAGTTGGATGTCCCTCCAACTTATAAATCGCACCAAGAATAGATAAACGTTGCGGAGTAACTTTTAATCCTTTCTCTGACAACCTGCTCCTAATTTCTTCAATTGATATGTTCATTTCATTCGAATTAATCCCATTTGTAAATTTAATTAATATCTGAGTTGAGCATAACAAACAGCCTTTTCGTGCACGCTAGTGTCGGAAAAGTGAGGTAGCGCTTTTCCGCTTGGCGGATAACCCCAATTTAATAAATCGATTAAGCGGAACCTCTAACTCGTGACCTAGGGGAACCATCATTCCTTTTCGTATTTGTTATACAATGCCAGGCAATATTGTTTAATTATATACATAATTCGAAGCGGTCAAGATTCATAACTTTATCCCATGCAGCAATAAAGTCTGTAACAAATTTCTCATGAGCATCAGCACTGGCATAAACTTCAGCCACAGCCCTGAGTTCTGGGTTTGAACCAAAAACAAGGTCCGCACGGGTTGCCGTCCATTTCAATTCGCCTGAGTTTCTGTCATGTCCGTTAAAAAACTCCTTACTATCGGAATTTGGCTTCCATTCGGTGCTCATATCAAGCAGGTGTACAAAGAAATCAGTTGTAAGAACCTCCGGACGGTCGGTAAAAACACCATGTTTTGAACCATCAAAATTCGCATTTAGCACACGCATACCTCCAACAAGAACAGCCATCTCCGGAGCAGTGAGTGTCAATAACTGGGCTTTGTCAACCAACATCTCTTCTGCGCATCTCACATAACCCTCCTTTACATAGTTTCGAAAACCATCGGCTTCTGGTTCCAGTACTTTAAAAGACTCTATATCGGTTTGATCAGAAGAAGCATCCATTCGCCCGGGAGTAAAGGGAACTTTTATGTCAAAGCCTGCATCCATCGCGGCTTTTTCAACAGCTGCACAACCAGCCAGCACGATCAGGTCAGCTAATGATACTTTTTTTCCGCCTGATTGAGCGTTGTTGAAGTCTTTCTGAATGCCTTCCAACATTTTCAGTACGTTACTAAGCTGGTGGGGATTATTGACTTCCCAGTTCTTTTGAGGCTCAAGTCTGATGCGAGCACCATTGGCACCTCCCCGTTTATCTGAACCACGGAATGTTGAAGTTGAGGCCCATGCTATTGAAACCAATTGAGGAATGGTTAAGTTGGACTCTAATATTATACTTTTCAGTTTGCTAATATCATTATCGTCAATTAAAGAATGATTCACATCGGGAATTGGATCTTGCCATAACAAATCTTCCCGGGGAACTTCCGGTCCCAGGTATCGGGATTTTGGTCCCATATCACGGTGGACAAGTTTAAACCACGCCCGGGCAAAAGCATCAGCAAACTCTTCCGGATGTTCATAAAAATGTCTGGATATTTTTTCATATTCCGGGTCTACTTTAAGAGCAAGGTCTGTTGTAAGCATCATAGGAGGGTTCTTCTTCCCGGGAATGTGGGCATCGGGCACCATTACCTTTGCACTTTCATCTTTTGGTCTCCATTGATATTTGCCAGCGGGGCTTTTCGTTAGTTCCCATTCATATTCGAAAAGGTTTTCAAAGAATCCCATATCCCAATGAACAGGGTCTTTAGTCCAGGCGCCTTCAAGTCCGCTGGTAATCGTGTGAGCCCCTTTTCCCGTACCATAACTATTTTTCCAACCCAGCCCCTGCTCTTCTATTGGAGCAGCTTCCGGGTCGGGTCCATTGTGTTCTTCCGGTGCTGCACCATGAACTTTACCAAACGTATGTCCTCCGGCTATTAAAGCCACAGTTTCATAATCATTCATGGCCATCCGTTTAAAGGACTGACGAATGAATTTCGCAGATTTTAAGGGGTTTGGTTCACCATTGGGTCCTTCCGGGTTCACATAGATCAATCCCATGTGGTCGGCTGCAAGACGACCTTCAAGGTTTCCGTCTTCATCATGTCGCTCATCAGCGAGCCACTCGTGTTCCGGGCCCCAGTCAATATCCAGTTCAGGCTCCCAAATATCTTCGCGACCGCCTCCAAACCCAAAGGTTTTAAAACCCATGGACTCCAACGCAACATTGCCTGCGAGAATCATCAGATCGGCCCATGAAATTTTTCTACCATATTTTTGTTTAATTGGCCATAGTAAGCGTCTGGCTTTATCAAGACTTACATTATCGGGCCAACTATTCACCGGTGCGAACCGCTGATTACCACTGCCACCTCCTCCGCGGCCATCAGACAAGCGGTAAGTACCTGCACTATGCCAGGCCATACGGATAAATAGCGGACCATAGTGGCCGAAATCCGCTGGCCACCAATCTTTCGAATCAGTCATTAACGTATGAAGGTCTTTTTTTAGTGCATCATAGTCAAGACTCTGGAATTCCTTCGCGTAATCAAAATCTTCTCCCATGGGATTTGATAACGATGCGTGCTGACGAAGAATATTTAATCTTAATTTGTCAGGCCACCAATCAAGGTTCTTTATTGCTCCTTTTCCATGACTGTGGCTTCCTGTTGCTCCTGTTACAGGGCATTTACTAATTTTTCCTGATTGATTTTCCATGATTTTCCAAATTTGTAAATATGAATCATCATATTTTGGTTCCTAAATTTAAATAATCATTAATTGAGATTTATTCTCCTTTAATAAAAAGTGAAAATTACAAATTTTTAGTCCACGAGTCAAGTCAAATGGATTTTATTTTATAGGTGACATTCAACATCACGATAGGATCATTGTGGGTGCATAAACGGTAAGAATAAAAGTCACTATCTCCGGTTTCTGATTCGTGTATGTCCGCACGGTTCAGCCTCTGTTGAAAATCAATGGCAAATTTCCAGGATTTTACTCCCTTCCCAAAGCCTTCAGCTTACAGAGAAGTTACCCTGCAAATGGTCTTTTCTTGTTGGCGTACACGATTGATTGATGTGCCATAAGGGATTGCGGGGCAGTTTCCTTTCGGCCGATACGAAAGTTTGAGCGGGCTACAACACCTGAATACCCACTGAAACCCTGATGGCATATACACTTTGCTGTTGCTTCATTTGATTTTATGTCAAGTCCTTGTTTTTATGATGAGCAGAGAAAGGATACTATTCCTAGTATTCCTCCGATAAGCCCAACTGCGCCCCCGAGTAAGCCTATACAAAATGACAACTTTGACATGGGGCTATACTTTATTGAAATATCGTTCTTATTATGACCTAAATATTGTGTAAACCAAGGGGAATTTAAAACTCCCTGAACAATAACATCCACTTCCCTATCATTTTTATTGATACCAAGACCATTGGCCTTGTCCTTTATGTACCATTTAATATCTACTGATTTATGTTTGTGTAGATACTTCCTTATAAGTTTAATTACTTTTTTATTTTCCATTTTTTTCAATGAATTTAAATTTACAACTCTAATTTATTAATGGAAGCGGAAATGTCAACTATTTATACAAATGCATTTCGACTTTTTCAGCTTGTTTTTCAAAGGTTAGTGTATGATTTCGTAAGGGATTTCTGGCTTCAGAGCTATCAAGTTACCACCCAAAATTGCTGCGGGTGACACCCCTCGAAAACCTCTGAAACCCTTATCCACTATACATATTGATATTTGTACAATATATAAACTTAAACAATATAACCTAAGTTAAGCGGTTGGAGCATAGCGAACAAGCACTTTACTTAGGTATAACCCCGACATAGCAATAGTTATTTTTCAGTCGATTGAGCAGATTTGCGATAGCAAATCGCTCAATTTGGGTATAAGTCA
>CAZAMT010000026.1:0-25052 GCA_964486145.1 uncultured Bacteroidales bacterium | reverse complement strand
TTTCATAACATATGCAGGTTTTGCTTGATATGCTTAAATGGTACAGCAACAGGAACAGATTAAAAATCAATCCAACGGATGAAAACAAAACAATGGACATGATTACTGAATTGAAAATGGTATATCCTGCATAGAGTGCCAGGAAACGACAGGCGAGTAATAGTATTTCATAAACTACAATGATGTGTTGTTTTTTAAGAATTGTTGTAATGTAAGTAATGGGTGCATTCAGAAACATAAGGAATAACCATGGAATGAGAATTCGAGTATAAACCCCGGTGGTTATCCAAGCCTCACCAAAAAAAACCTTAAAAATTGTTGGAGAAAAAATAAAAAGGATGATAAATGGTATAATTGCAAATTTTGACAATTTAACGTATGTATTCCTCACAAGATATTTTAGCGCACCGGGTGTGTAAACTGCCTGTGCTGCCTGCTGATAAAATACCTGGCCAACGGACTGGCCCACCAATCCCATTGGTGTGGACACAATCCTGTTTGCAAGACCATAAAAACCAACAATTTGCAAGCCGAAGTACCGTGATAACAGGAAAACCGGTAATTGATTTGATAAATTATTGAGAACTCCCATAATTGTATTAAAAACCGGGATTTTAAGATACGTGCTGAGGTGTTTTTTTAAATCAATGTTACCAAAATTTGTGGTTAGTTTGCTGTTTTTTATTTTGATGAATATCAACATATAGAAGGCACTAACAAACTGACCTGCAACAAGACCAACAATAAGCCCCCCTTTTATATAACCAATAACACCTGCAAAAATTTGAACGCAAGCCATTGTCACAGCTTTTGCAATTCGGCCGATGGATATTTGGCGGTATTGTTTTTTTCGATTATACCAGAACACACAACTTTGGAAAATGCCTCTGAAGAGCATACTTACCGGAAGTACATACAGCCACGGCCCAATATTTTTGTTGGAAATGATCTTTCCCAGAAAGTCAAACATTACATAAACAACAATAAATGCAAGAATGCTAATGAGAAAAGAAATTAAAACGCTAATATTAAAAATCTGCATTGCTTCTTCATCCGTTTCAGGGAGTACAATGGCGATTTCGAGCTTAAGGGTTGATAAAATGTACAAAATAATGCCAGCCGATGCATATATAAAGAAAATGCCAAATATTTCCTCCGGATAGATGCGGGTTAGTATTAGCATTGACAAAACCGGTATGGCTTGAGCAATGGCTGATCCGGAGAAAAGTACCAGCACATTTTGCAAAAAATCATTTTTTAACCATGCCGAAATGCGCTGTTTTATCATGAAACCTGTGGGGTTGTTGTTAATTCATTAACATATTAAAGTCAATTTCTTCGCCTTGTTTTATATCCGTAATTTTACCATTATCACATTTGTACGTTTTAGCGGTAAATCGTTTAAGAAGAGTATAATTATGTGTAGCCATTATTACAGCCCTGCCATGCAAACTTATGTCCATCAATATTTTCATGATTTCATTGGAAGTGTCAGGGTCAAGGTTTCCGGTAGGTTCATCGGCAAGTAATATTTCAGGATCGTTTAGCAGTGCCCGGGCAATGACTACACGTTGCTGTTCGCCTCCCGATAACTGATGCGGCATTTTATATCCCTTAAATCCGAGGTCAACTTTTTCGAGAACCTCTGATATCCGGTTGTCTGTTTCTTTTTTGTCTTTCCAGCCCGTGGCATTTAATACAAATTTCAGATTTTCATAAACCGTGCGGTCGGTGAGAAGTTGAAAATCCTGAAATACGATTCCAAGTTTTCTTCTCAAATATGGGATTTGTTTTCGTTTGATTTTATCGAGCTGAAATCCGGCAACAACACCTGTACCTTGCACAAGGGGCAATTCTGCATTAATGGTTTTAATCAATGATGTTTTTCCACTACCCACGCGGCCTATCAGATAAATAAACTCACCTCTCTGAACTTCAAGGTTCACACCTGACAAAACCAGATTATCATCCTGAAATATGGAAACGTCATTCAACTCTATGATATTATCAACTCCCATTGCCTCTTAATTTCTTTACAAACCAAGTAAAAATCAAGCTAAAAATAAAAATAAAAACAGAAATTAACAGTTATTGTTAATTAAAAACCAAAAGATCTCAAAATTGACTAATGAATATTGGCTAATTTTATCCGAATTTTCATATAAAAACTTGAAATGACAAAAAAGATTGTATCAGTCTTACTGTTTTCTGCACTGATTTTCTCTTCCATAAATGCGCAACTCAGTTATTCAGGAAATTCGTCTGAAAAATTTTACGAATTGGGATTTGATTTATTTCAAAAAGAAAAATTTAGTTCCGCTCAAAAGTATTTTACCAAATATGTTAACCAACAAGTTCCTGATGAATCAATCAAAAAGGTAAATGCCGATTATTATATCGCTGTTTGCGCGATTCGGTTATATAATGATGACGCTGAATACCTGGTTACAAGATTTGTGAATGAATATCCTGAGAGTAGCCTGGTAAATGAACTAATATTGGAGATGGGGTTTCATTATTTTGATCGGGAAAAATACGATGATGCCATCGAATGGCTCGAAAAAATGGATAAGTCGGATCTTAACGGGAATGATTTTGCTGAATACCATTTTAAGCTGGGATACGGGTATTTTGTAGAAGGCGAATTAGAGAAAGCACGGCTGGCTTTATTCCAGATGAAAGACATGGAGTCAAATTACTCATCGCCCGCGAATTACTATTATGCTCATATTCATTACCAACTGGAAAACTATGAAACTGCATTGAAAGGATTTTTAAAGCTGACTGATGATGAGGATTTTGGAGGCATAGTTCCCTACTACATCACTCAAATCTATTACATGCAAAAGAAATATGATGAGGTGATTAGTTATGCACCATCATTAATGGAACAGGTCATAACCAAAAGAAAAGCAGAGGTGGCACGGATTATTGGCGAATCCTATTACAGGAAAGGAAGGTACAAGGAAGCTATTCCATACCTGGAAACATATAGCGATGAGGTAAGCACCACCAGCGCTGATGATAAATACCAAATGGCCTATTGTTATTACCAGACAGGAAATTTGCTTAAAGCCATTGAATTGTTTGAAAAAATATCCAATAGCAAGAGTGTGGTAAGCCAGAGTGCCCTGTATCATTTGGGTGATATCTACCTCAAGATTGATGAAAAGGATAAAGCACGTATGGCTTTCTCAGGAGCTGCGAACCTTGATGTTGATCAGGATATAAAAGAAGATGCGTTGTTTAATTATGCCAAATTAACCTATGAAATAAGTTACTCACCATTCAATGATGCCATTCGTGCATTTAATAAGTATTTGCGTCTGTATCCAAACTCCGATAAAACAGATCAGGTATACAATTACCTTGTCATGGCTTATCTCAATGCCAAAAACTACCGTCTTGCACTAAATTCAATAGAAAAAATTACGGATAAGGATGAAAATATCCGAAAAGCGTATCAGCAAATAGCATTCTATCGGGCCCTTGAACTTTACAATAACCTGCAGTTTGAGGAGTCAATTGAATTATTAAATAAATCACTTGATTTTGCCAGGTACAACAAAACACTGAATGCAAGAGCATATTACTGGATTGGTGAAGCATATTATCGTTTAAATCAGCACGATCAGGCTATCGAAAATTACGATAAATTTTTGCTGTTAAGCGGAGCTTTTCAGCTTGAAGAGTATAAATCGGCCCATTATAACATGGGTTACTCATTTTTTAAACAACAGCAATATGATGAAGCCTTATCCTGGTTTAGAAAATACATCAATTTACAGAATAGTAAAAACAACACTGTTGCGGATGCAAATAACCGGGTTGGAGATTGTTATTTTATAAGAGCAAATTACTGGCAGGCAATTAACTATTACGAAGAGGCAATTAAAATGAACAGCTATGACGTGGATTACGCTCTGTTTCAAAAAGGATTTTCCCTTGGGCTTGTTAACAGGCCCGAAAAGAAAATTAATACATTGTCTGCACTGTTGGAAAAATATTCAGAATCGGCTTACGCTGATGATGCTCTTTATGAAAT
Organism: uncultured Bacteroidales bacterium; assembly: GCA_964486145.1. GTDB lineage: Bacteria > Bacteroidota > Bacteroidia > Bacteroidales > JAAAOM01 > CAZAMT01. Next base: position 21,007 of record CAZAMT010000026.1, on the reverse strand, counting down.
TGGCCGGAGTTATGTTTCCCTGCAAAATAACCAAAGGGCCATCAATTATTATACCCGGTTAATTGAAGAGTTTCCGAACAGCAGTTATAAAAAGAAAACACTGGTTCAACTTGGGTTAATACATTACAATCTTGATCAGAATGATCAGGCAATGGATTATTATAAGCAGGTGGTAGAGGCTTTCCCGGGAACCAGAGAAGCAAAAGATGCACTTTTTGGTATTAAAACCATTTACTTAGACATGAACAATGTAGATGCTTATTTTGCTTACGCTGAATCACTTGGTGGAGACGTTGATGTAAGCGTTGCTGAACAGGATTCATTAACATATAAAGCGGCTGAAAATGTTTATATGACAGGTGATTGCGATCAGGCGCGGCAAAGGCTAAACGGATATCTCAACAGGTTTCCTGATGGGGCCTTCCTTTTAAATGCACATTTTTATCTTGGCGATTGTAATTACTCTGCTGAAAACTATGACAAAGCCCTGGAATCCTTCAAATACGTCATCAAGCAACCCAAAAACATGTTTACAGAACAGGCACTGCTTGGTGCCGGGCGTATTCATTTCGCGAATGAAAATTACAGGGATGCGCTTGATAATTACCGCGAACTGGAAAAGATTGCTGAAATTAAAAACAATGTTTTGGAAGCACGTATCGGACAGATGAGATCCAATTATTTGCTCGGAAATTTTGATGCAACCATCGAAGCTGCAAATAAACTGTTGTTAACTGAAAAAATTTCATACGAAATGGAACGGGAGGCACGGTATAAAATTGCAAAATCATACTTAGCTCTTGGAGAAATGGAAGATGCATTGGATGAATTCCGCGGGGTAGCCACTGAGGTTACCAGCAATGAAGGCGCAGAAGCAAAATACAGGGTCATTCATATTCTCTACCAGAAACAAGATTATGATAAGGCAGAGGAAGAAATATTTGAATTTATTGACCTGAATACACCACACCAATACTGGATGGCTAAAAGCTTTTTGGTACTCGCTGATATTTATATTGAAAAGGAAGATTATTTCCAGGCTGGACATACATTGCAGAGTATCATTGATTTCTACGAAAATCAGGATGATGGAATTGTTGCCGAAGCAAAACAAAAAAAAGAAGTTGTATTACAGTATGAAGATAAAATGAATGAAGCACCCGCCCAGGAAGATATTGAAATTGATATTAGGGAACAGTAAACGAACTCAATGAAAAAGACAATGAAAAGAATTATTTTCACATATGCTTTCTTACTACTTTTTACATTTCCTGCATTTAACCAGGAAAATTTAAACAAACAGGTGGATGTAGTGAAACCATATGAGCCAACCCTGTCTGATGCGTATAAAATTAATCAGCTTCCGAAAATTGAGTCTGTGAAGCGCATGGATCCGGATTTTGATTATTCAATAACACCCAAAAAAATAGTCAGTGATTTTGAAGTACGACCAATTTCAGCAGCTAAAATGGTTCCTGCATCCTTGTCGCAATACTATAAATCATACCTGAAACTTGGCTTTGGAAACTATGTTACTCCTATGGCCGAGTTGTCAATGAACAGTTTACGATCCAAAAAAGCTACCTATGGATTGAATATTCGGCATCAGTCAAGCAATGGCAAGATTAAACTTGATAATGAAAAAAAAGTTTTTGCCGGATACGGAAATTCCGACATTGATGTTTTCGGGAAGCGAATTTACCGAAGAGCATTGCTTGAAGGTGACATTTCTCTTAATACCAATACGGTTTACTATTACGGGTATAATCCGATACTGGATACAATCCTGGAAAAAAGCAGAATAAAGCAAAATTTTCTTAGGGTGGGTGCTGGTGCCAGAATACAGTCTGCCCACAAAGATTCATCGCATTTAAATTATAGCTTTGGCCTCAGATACCGGTATTTTCAGGATTTGGAATCAAACATGGAAAACGGCGTGCATTTTTCGTTTGACCTTAACAAACTATCGAAAACGGATAAATTGTGGGGCACAAAAGGAAATGCACAGGTATTGATACCTTCTGAAAATCTTGATACAGTGAACCGCGCCTTGATTTCATTAAATCCGACTTTTTCGCGGACCACAAGCGAGTATAAATTTTTACTTGGAGTAAATGCATTTGCCGATATTGCTGGAAACGAGAATAAATTCAGACTTTACCCTCAGGCATTACTGGAATTTAATATTATTCCAAAAATCATGATTCCGTACTTAAGCATTGATGGATACACCCGCATGAACAATTATTCACAGCTTGTTCAGAAAAACAAATTCATTATTCCGGGAACTATCGGGAAAAACAGCAATTACAGGTTTGATTTCAATGTTGGTTTAAAAGGGAATTTCAGTTCGGATATATCCTACAACCTCGGAGGTTCATTCAGGCAAATAAATAATCTCCCTCTGTTTTTGAATGATACAGTAGGCGAACTTCAAAACCAGTTTATGCTAACTTATGACAATGCAGAAATACAACAAGTATCTGCCGAAATTGGATATCTGTATTCTGAAAAACTGAGCTTTTTGTTCGATATCGTTTACAAGGAATACAATATGTCAGGAGAGATGCATCCCTGGCACATGCCGGCCCTCACCTATTCGTTCAGAACATTTTATAACCTAAGCGATAAAATCCTGATAAATTTTGATATTTTGGGAGAAGGAAAACGATACGCGAAAGTATTTCATGACGATGGGTACGATAGCATTCAACTGGATGGAATTGTAAATATAAATCTTGGTGTTGAATACAGGTATTCGAAGATCTTATCTGGTTTCCTGACAATGAAAAACCTATTTGGTGCAACCTATTATAAATGGAATTATTACCCATCCCAAAAATTCTTCATCATGGCTGGATTTACGTATTCATTGTAAAATACGTAAGTGTAATATAATCAAATGATTTACCAGTTTTAAATTGTTTATTTTTTGTTGAAAATATACCATTATTATCCTGTGAAATACAGTGTTATGTGGTGTTTTTTTTGTATCTTTGGGTGTTAATCAAAGATAGTATATGATTATTCAAAAATCTTTGAGACGAAATAAGAAGATTTACCCGCGTTGATGAAAAACACTGTACATGCCTGCAATTTTTACTTCGCAATGAGGTGTTTCATTGGATGGGTAATTTTTGAGTTAAAGGGAATATTTATTTAATTTTTTTATTATATGAGTGACGTACCATTAAAGGGAGACGAAAGTCTTATTGAAAACGGACAACCTGTCATCACCAACGGCAATGGAAATATCTATGGAGCTGAGAGTATTCAGGTTTTAGAAGGGTTAGAAGCTGTTCGAAAGCGTCCTGCAATGTATATTGGTGATGTTAGTACCAAAGGATTACATCACCTGGTATATGAGGTCGTGGATAATTCCATTGACGAGGCTCTCGTGGGCTATTGTGATAGGATTGATTTAATCATAAATGAGGATGGTTCACTTACAGTAAAGGATAACGGAAGGGGCATTCCTACAGACTATCATGAAAAAGAAAAAAAATCAGCCCTTGAAGTTGTTTTAACCGTGTTGCATGCCGGTGGAAAATTTAACAAAGAATCTTACAAGGTTTCCGGAGGTTTGCATGGTGTTGGAGTATCCTGTGTAAATGCTCTCTCGTCAAATTTGCGGGCGGAAGTGCACCGTGATGGAAAAATATATATTCAGGAATATTCCATCGGAAAACCAAAAGATGATGTAAAGATTATTGGTGATACGGATAAAACAGGAACTTTTATCACTTTTACACCAGATAGTTCAATTTTTAATACCACCGACTTCAGTTTTGAAGTGCTTGCTACACGCCTTCGCGAACTGGCATTTTTGAATAAGGGTATCCGACTTTCCATAATTGATAAAAGAGAGTTGGAAGAAAACGGTAATGGCGGAGAATATCGCCAGGAATCCTTTTACTCCGCAGAGGGGTTGAAGGAATTCGTAAAGTTTCTCGATTCAACACGTGAAAAGCTTATTGAAAACACCATTTACATTGATACAGAAAAGGGTGAAGTACCGGTTGAAATAGCTCTGCAGTACAATACATCTTTTTCAGAAAACATACATGCATACGTTAACAATATCAATACAATTGAAGGAGGAACGCACCTTGCAGGGTTTCGAAGAGGATTAACAAGAACTCTAAAAGCCTATGCTGAGAAATCAGGAATGCTGGCGAAGCTTAAATTTGATATTAACGGCGATGACTTCAGGGAAGGACTAACGGCTGTTATATCAGTAAAGGTTGCCGAACCACAATTTGAAGGACAGACAAAAACAAAGCTTGGTAATTCCGAAATTGCCGGGACTGTTGATCAGGCAGTAAGTAGCTTGTTAAGTGCCTATCTCGAAGAAAACCCGAAAGACGCACGTACCATTGTACAAAAAGTTATTCTGGCAGCACAGGCACGACATGCTGCGCGCAAAGCAAGAGAAATGGTGCAGCGAAAAACGGTGCTTTCAGGGGCAGGACTTCCCGGTAAACTGGCTGATTGTTCCGAACGAAATCCGGATGCTGCGGAAATATTCTTTGTTGAGGGTGACTCTGCCGGAGGAACTGCAAAGCAAGGTCGCGACAGGAATTTTCAAGCCATTATGCCGTTACGAGGTAAAATCCTGAACGTGGAAAAAGCCATGCACCATAAAATTTTTGAAAACGAGGAAATAAAAAATATATTTACCGCGCTGGGAGTGACCATTGGAACCGAAGAAGACAGCAAAGCTTTAAATCTTGAAAAACTGAGGTACCACAAGATCATTATTATGACGGATGCCGATGTGGATGGAAGCCATATTACCACGCTTATCATGACGTTTATGTTCCGGTACATGCATGAATTGATAGAAAAAGGGCATTTGTACATTGCAACACCTCCTTTATACCTTATTAGAAAAGGAAAACAGGAAGCATACTGCTGGGATGAGGAAGACAGAAAAAAGGTGGTTCTTGAATTTGCCGGCGGCAAAGAAAGTCAGGTGCATATTCAAAGGTACAAAGGTTTGGGAGAAATGAATGCAGAGCAATTGTGGGATACAACAATGAATCCCGAAAATCGCACACTGCGTCAGGTTACAATTGAAAGTGCAGCCGAAGCAGATCGCATATTCTCTATGCTTATGGGTGACGAAGTTCCACCTCGCAGAGAATTCATTGAAACACACGCGAAATATGCCAACATAGATGTTTAAAAAAGGATCGGTCAGTATGAATCCAGGATTATTATTGTTCATTGATAATCTTATCTGAAAATGAAAATACTGACCCTTTTTTCTTACAGTCATCTAACCTGTCCTATTCATAAGGCTAATAATTTAATTTGCACCGGTTTAAATGTTAAAAAACTGCTAATACCCATCTTTTTTAAATCTTACCTGTGTAATTAATAACGAATTTTAATAGTTTTGATGTTGACTCATTCGAGATGATTTAATGAATAGAAACATACCAATATTGTTTGTGCTGTTGGGTGCGGTATGCATGGCTGTGAATTCTCAATCGGTTGAAGTTTCCGGCATTATACGTAGCAACGAAGATTCAACGGCTATACCTGGAGCAACAGTCACAGTAAAAGGCTCTACAATTGGCACAATAACAAATTTAAATGGTCAATATATACTTGAAGTACCTGAAACTGCTGAAGCTTTGGAGTTTCGGTTTGTAGGTATGAAACCAAAAGATGTTGCATTTAACGGACAGTCAACCATCAATCTATATCTGGAACCTGATGTATTTGAGATGGAAGAAGCAGTGGTTACAGCGTTGGGTATCAGACGCGAGAGTAAGGCGCTGGGCTACTCGGCAACCAGTATCAATAGTGAAGAAATTACCAAAGCACGAGACAGAAGTGTCTTAAATTCACTACAGGGAAAGGTTGCTGGTGTAAATATTTCCACTGCATCAGGTGCACCCGGTGCATCTACCAGAATTCTTATGCGCGGAATATCCTCCCTCGGGGGATCCAATCAGCCGCTTTTTATTATCGATGGTGTTCCGGTAAGTAATAGCAGTACAGGCAGTACATCTTTAAACGGGGGAACGGATTTTGGCAACAAATCCAACGATATTAATCCGGAAGATATTGAGTCAGTTACCGTTTTAAAAGGAGCCGCGGGTACGGCTTTATATGGTTCCAGGGCCGCAAACGGGGTTATTATTATTACAACAAAAAAAGGTGAAATACATGCAAAAGGCAATGCCGAAATAAATGTAGCCAGCAGTGTTGGATTTGAATCTCCTCTGCGTCTCGTGAAATACCAGAATGAATTTGGACAGGGAATACATGGGGATGCCGTCATGTATGAAAACATGAGTTGGGGTCCTCGGTTCGATGAGTTGGAGAGGATCTGGGGAAATAAAGTGGATGAAGCTTACCGCATTAAGCCTTTCAAGGGCCTTAACAACAACGTGAAAGAATTTTTTGATGTTGGTAAAACATACAATAATTCCATATCCATCTCAGGTGGCAATGAACAGCAAACATATTATCTGTCTTACTCAAATTTAACCGCGGATGGTATATTTCCAACCAATGCAGACAGCTACAACAGAAATACCATTTCGTTAAGAAGTTCTTACACGGTTTCTGATAAATTTAGAACTTCCGGTTCATTAAATTATATAAACAAGAAAAACAGTTATGTACCCACCGGCCAGGGTGAACAATCTGTTTACAACCAAATAATGCAAACACCGCGGGACATCAGTCTCCTGGAACTTGAAGATATTGACAGCAAATGGAACAATATTGATAATTTTTATTCAAGATACACGGTTAATCCGTATTATATTTTAAAAAGAAACGGAAACCAAAACAATGAAGATCGGTTTTTTGGAAGTTTAAATTTAGAATACCACTTCACAACCCAGTTGAATTTAAATCTTCGGATGGGTGGTGATGTTTCCAATGAGAATCTCGAGGAGTGGCGTGAGATTATTAAACCTGGAGGGAATAATGAGTTTGCAGCCATATCTGAACCCGGAATGCGTGGCAAATCATCAAGGCGACGGCTTGAATTGAATGCGGACCTTATTTTGAATTACCAGAAGCAATTTGGTGACTATAGCCTCGGTGCGCTTGTTGGATATAACATGAATGCACGGGAATTTACAAGCTTGTCAACGCAGGTAAACGGTTTAGTCATCGAAGGGTTTCCGCAACTATCAAATTCCTCCGAAAAACCAAGTTCAGGAGAATACTTTCAACAACGGCGGCTTGCCGGTGTTTATTCCAGCCTTGATGCAGGATACAAGAGTATATTGTTTCTGACCTTAACAGCTCGTAACGACTGGAGTTCAACACTTCCTGTAAAGAATAATTCATTTTTTTATCCCGGGGTGAATCTTGGCTTTATTTTTACCGAACTGATTCCTTCCATTCAACCTGTGTTACCCTACGGTAAATTGCGATTTGGTTGGGCCCAGGTAGGAAATGATGCCCCACCATATAGTATCAATAACAGCTTTGTCAGTGGTTTCCATTCCGATGGATTTGGTTTTTTTAGTTATCCTTTGGTCAATGGTGTAAACTCATATGAAGTTGGTAATCTGATAGGGAACCAGGAGCTTAGGCCTGAAATGTCAACAGAATTTGAAGTTGGCGCCGATTTCAGGTTTTTCAATAATCGCGTCGGTATTGACTTTACATATTATGATCGCACGGTGAACGATCTGATTTGGGCGGCTCCGTTGGCGCGTTCATCGGGGTATAGCAGCCAGTTGATAAATCTTGGAGAAATAACCAACAAAGGCGTGGAATTGTTAGTGAAATTAACCCCGGTGGAACGAAACAGTTTCATATGGGATATTTCAGTGAATTATACCAAAAACAATAACATGTTGGTCCGCCTCAACGATGATTTGGAACGCGTTGTTTTTAATTCATTGGTTGTTGAAGGTGGCCAACAAATTCATTATGTTGGTAAACCAGGAAATCCAATTGGAATTTTTGAGGGACGGACACCCATGATGGATGAACAGGGACGAATGGTTGTTGACAATACCGGATTACCCAAAGCAGCAGAAGATTTAAAAGAATATGGCAATTCTCAGTATGATTTCACGGCAGGAGTCAGTAACAGTTTCTCCTATAAAAATGTCTCCCTCAGCGCTACCATTGATATTCGTCAGGGCGGAATGATGTACTCCCGGACAAAAGATATATCTGTTTGGGCCGGTACGGTTCCTGCTACACTTTACAATTTACGGGAACCATTTATTATCCCGAATGCCATTTACGAGGTAGATCAGGACGAGAATGAAGACCCGGTTTATGCAGAGAATACAATCCCTCTCGATGCAGTTCACATTGTTGATTATTGGGGTGAAGGAGGTGCCGAACTTGATGGATTCTCCCTGATTGATAAGTCATATATCAAATTAAGGGAAGTTGTACTTGGTTACCGGCTGCCATCAACCTGGCTGAATAAATTGCCCGTGCAAAGGGCTGATATAAGTGTTATTGGAAAAAACCTTTGGTTGTCAACACCCGATGGACAAACGTACATTGATCCGGAGGTAACAACTTTTGGAAATGATCTGGCAGCAGATTTTGGTGAATACAGTGCTACACCTTCAGTAAAAAGTTTTACGGTTAGCTTAAGGTTAACGTTTTAAAAATGAAAAAATTAATTTACATATTATTTAGCCTGGTACTGGTCTTTACTTCATGTGAGGATTGGCTTGATGTGAATGATGATCCAAATGTACCATCGGAAGTTGCAGTGGAATTTGTTCTGCCTTCTGGCATTACTTCCGTTGCATATGTAATGGGAGGAAGATACCAGGTTCTTGGTGCTCTTTGGTCGCAACACTGGACACAATCGTTAGGAGCATCGCAATATACCGGGCTTGACTCATACGATATTAACAGTAGTACATACGACGGGCAATTTGGTGAACTGTATACAGGGGCCCTTGAAAACTTTGATTACATCAGGAATGAAACCAGACAAACAGAAAACTGGAGTTTTTATTTAATGGCTACAGTGATGCAGGCATATACTTTTCAGGTTCTGACCGATATTTATGATCAGGTTCCTTTTTCGCAGGCACTGAAAGGAGAAAATGAGAATTTTACACCCGAGTATGAAAATGGTCAGGTAGTTTACGATAGCCTTATTGCCCGGATTGATGAAGCCCTCGATAAGGATTTTGAAGCTGAAACAGCAATCGATGCAGGTAAAAATGATATAATTTTTGCCGGAGATATAGATACCTGGATTGCATTTGCAAATACCCTGAAATTAAAAATGTATCTCCGACAATGTTATACAAGGCCGGAAGTAGCAAAAAATGGCATTCAAAAACTTTTTGATGATGAAGTTGATTTTTTAACAGAAGATGCAGCAGTTATTCAGTTTAGTGACGAATCCGGAAGGCGAAACCCGCTTTATTCCACTGAAATTGTGTTTTTTGGTAATAATCCCAACCTGGTTATTAGTAACACGCTTTTAAGTTATATGAATGAACAAGGAGATCTCGACAGGCTGGATCGATTGTTTTTGTTTCCTGAATCCGGTGGAGGACATAGTGGTTTGGCACAGGGAAATTACAATGATCCGGATGAACCGGCCGGAACAAACAGTTCTTCGTATTCAAAACCATTCATTTCACCTTTGCAACCCGTGTACCTCATGTCTGCAACAGAATCATATCTGCTCCAGGCCGAGGCGATTGTGAGATATGGTGTTGATGAATTCAGTGTAGCCAAAGAACATTATGAAAGAGCCATTGATTTTGCATTTTTACGATTGGGATTGACAAATTCAGAAGAATACTATGGGCCCGGTGACGTATATCAGTTTCCTGCCGAGGGAAGTGAACAGGAGGATATTATCCGGCATATTATCGTGCAAAAATGGGTATCTCTGGCGAACATTCAAAGTCTTGAAACGTTTTTTGAACAGAACCGGACAGGCTACCCGAAAGTTAGTGAAGTACCATATGATAATACAAATTATGTGCCGGGAGAATTCACGGTATCGGTAAACAATGTTACGAGCGGAAGGTTTCCAAAAAGACTGATCTTTCCCGAGTCAGAATACTCGGGTAATCCAAATACCCCCGACAAAAAGGAAGTATGGGAAAATGTTTGGTGGGATATGAATTAATATACAATGACTAAATTCTTTTACATATTCTTACTGGTGATATTCCTGGGGTGCGAAAAATGGGATGATACAGCCGATATTTCAAGGGTATCCTATTTACCACAATTTGAAATGTCAGGAGGGGAGTTTATCTCTGTCGTACAAAATGATGTGGATAATTTCATTGAACCTGGAATAAAAGCCTATGTGGATGGTAAAGAAGTAACTGTATTCTTGCAAATGGGTGGTCAAAATATAGATATTGAAACAAATACGGTTGATTTGAATACTCCGGGCGTTTATATCCGCACCTACTACGCGGTAAACAGCGATGGTGTGTCCAACACAACGGAAAGGCTGATTGCTGTAACCCATGAAGATGTGTCTGATAACGATCTATCCGGCACGTACGTGGGTACTCTGTGGGATCCGGTAACAACCAAAGTCAAGAAAAAACATGAAAAAGGGCTTTATGAAGCCGGAGAGGTGATGGGGTTTCCCGGATTCGACATGCCCGGAAGGTTTGTGGATATTGGTAGAAATGAGTTGATATTATTACCGGATGAGGGATATTTTGGAAATTATGCAGCTTCTGATGGTGTTTACTCGAACCGGACATTATCATGGACAATATTTCTGCTTGACGATCCGTACCAGGGTATCCAGCTTCCAGTAACATGGATCAAAACAGAATAGTCATGAATGAATTAAAAAAATATAGCTTATTTCTGCTTGTTTTCGTAATGTTTTGGTCATGCGAAGATGAGACATATGAAGTAGAATATCAGGCAGGTTATCCGAACCTACTGGCAGGTAACTGGATAGCATTTGATTTTGCAGGGGGGGTGTTTGATCCACAGGGAAATTTTGATGGCCCTTATGACCTGGTAACAGCGTTGGATCCCAACAGTAATGATAGCCTGGTATTATCAAATATATATGATAGCGGAGTAAGAGTAAAAGCAAAAATATCAGGACAAACGTTTCGGGTTGACAAAGGAAATCAACTCGAAGTGATCAACAATGCTCAACATGGAATACATTATGTTTCCATTGAAGGAGAGGTAGTGAGGGCAACAAAAGATGATGAAAGAGATATAATTGTACTTCTTGTTGGCCTTTATGATCAGCGCAGTGCTCAGGTCGATTCGGTGTTTGTATACGGATACCGGAAAAACGGATTCGAAAATATCGATGAGCAAAATTTTAATTAACAAACTGAAAAAAAGGATGATATCAAAACGCGGCATATTGTGGTTTCTATTGGTACCAATGGTTTCCTGTTTTGTGTTGGTTGTTTTACACAGAGGCGCAAAGGATATTGCCATTAGCAAACCGGAGTATCTTGAGTTGAATAAAGAGATTGGCTACGACAGACCAGAAGAATTTATTCAGTATTTTAACGATATTTCTGCTCCAATCGGTCAGAAAAAATCTGGTTATAAAACAGGTTATCGTTTTAAGGAATTTATGCAAAACGAACGTGGGTTGCAGCTAAAAAATACGCCGATTAAATATAACTGGGTGCAGAGAGGACCCGGAAATGTTGGTGGAAGAACAAGGGGGCTGATTGTGGATCCGGCAGATAAAAACTACAATACCTGGTATGCCGGGTCAGCAAGCGGAGGTATTTGGAAAACAACCGATGGCGGTGAGTCCTGGAGAAGCCTTACGGATGATTTACCAAACCTTGCAGCATCAACACTTGTAATGGCAAAGTCAAATACGGATGTAATTTATGCAGGAACCGGAGAAGGCTTCGGAGGATTCGGAATGGTAGCCGGGAGTGGACTGTTTCGCAGCGATGATCGCGGTGAAACCTGGTATCAGGTACCATCTACCGTTAACAATGACGATTTTGAATTTATTAACCGCATCATCGTTGATCCACAAAATGAAGATATTGTCCTTTTGGCTACAAATTCAGGAATTTTTAAATCTATCGATGGCGGTAATTCATGGGCTGCAAAATACAAAAAAGGCTACATGATCGAAGACCTTGTTGAGGACCCGGAGGATTTTAACATTCAGTATGCAGGCGCGAACAGCTTAGGAATAATTAAATCAACAGATGCCGGTGAAACCTGGGAAATAGCTTCCAACGGAATTGGTACCGGATTTCGATTTGAAGTGGCTGTATCAAAGGTAAACCCCAATCGGGTTTTTACTTCTGTAGAAGCTCCTGGCAATCAATCTGATTATTACATGTCCTCGGATAAAGGAGAAAATTGGTATAAATTCCGGGAGGCGAACGGAAACAATCAAAACTTTCTTCGAACACAGGGGTGGTATGACAATATAATTGAACCCCATCCCTACGATGAAAATACTGTTTACGTCGGAGGGGTTTTTCTTGGTCAGTTAGATTTTAGCCAGATAACCAACCGGAGTGAACCTCAGGTTATTAGAGTTGATACGTTTAACACTCGGGGATTCTTGTCGTTTGTGAATTTTGGAGGCCAGTTTCTCGGAGGTGGCATGTCTACCGGTGATCAGGAGGATGGTGAAGAAATAATTTCCAGTGACTGGACTTCGGTTGAGATTCGGTTTGGACCGGACATCAAGCAAAAAGCACACAGATTTACTGTTCCCGAAGGAGAAGGCGCAGGGGTTCCTGCTGAGGATTATGCTTTTAAGGATTATGTAGATGTACCTTTTCAGGCATGGGATGTTGTCAATAACAAACAACTTACACTTTCGTTCCGGGATCAGGAAAGGGATGGCTCTTTTAACCTGATTGAGCGTGACCCGGATGATGAAATTTCCGGTAGGGAATATATTTTTGTAAATGCAGTTGAATACAGCCCCGATAATCCAATTACCGATATTGCCCAACAGGGTGGACATGTGTACAAAATGTTGTATTTCTTCTGGCCAACATTGCCTGAAGATTCAACCTGGAATGCCGAAGCCTTGCCGGAATCAAGAATCCATGTTGAATATGGCACATTCAATATCATTGATGGTACCGCCACGACCCTTTCAAACAATACAAAAAACAGTAATTTGCATGTCGACCACCACGAGCTTATCATGATTCCCACTGATCCCGCGAATGAAAAATTCACCATATTAAATGCCAATGACGGTGGCCTGGGTATTTCCTTTAATGAGGGAACAACATGGAAACAAATTGTGAACGGATATATTACAACCCAGTTTTACGGGGTTGCAAAAAAACCTGGTGCCAACGAATACATCGGTGGCATGCAGGACAATGGTACATGGCAGTCGCCCTCGGATATCAATGCAATAAGCACCTCTTTGTATTCTGATCGTCTTGGAGGTGATGGATTTGAGACATTATGGCATTCACAATATTCCCATCGCATACTGGCAAGCATATACAACAACGATTTTTATGTTTCCAATGATGGGGGGAAGTCCTGGAAATCGTCATCGCAGGGTATCAATGGCGACGGGCCTTTTTTTACTAAATTATCAAACTCCGTTACTTCACCCAATCGCGTTTTTGCTGTTGGCAGTGAAGGTGTATTTCGTCACCTGAATTTTGGACTTGGAAAATTTGAATGGCAGTTAATACCCATCGATGAAGGATGGACGATTAACGACATCGTTACCAATCAGCATAATGTTGAGGTTTCCCTTTCCAATGACTCGGTTGTTTGGGCGGGAGCAGGCATGTTCGAAGATCCTCAATTGAATATTTTTATCTCAAAAGATGCAGGTGATTCATTTCAGGCCACCAAAAGTTACACAGAAGCAGAGATGGGGTTTATTAGCGGTATTGCTACCCATCCGACCAATCCCGCGAGTAGTTTTGTGCTTTTTTCACTGAAGGACAAACCAAAAATTTTGCGAACAATGGATTACGGGAATTCATGGGAAGATATTTCCGGTTTTGGTGATAAAGACAGCAGTTCAACTGGTTTCCCGGATGTGGTGGTGCATTCATTGCTTGTTATGCCGTTTGATACAAATATCATTTGGGCCGGAACGGAATTGGGTATATACGAATCAACCGACAATGGAAAAACATGGGCTTATGCAAATAACGGACTACCGGCAGTATCTGTATTTGATATGCAAATTGTTGATAATCAAATAGTGGTTGCCACTCACGGAAGGGGAATCTGGACACTGGAAACCACACAACTTACCAATACCGGTTTTAAAAATCTACCTGAGTATTTATTCAGTGTATATCCAAATCCGGTAAAGAATGAAATGAATATAGCCCTGGATAATACCTTTGAAGGTAACATCCGGTATTTTATATATGCAATGAATGGGAAGATGGAAAAATCCGGATTTATCTCTAAGAATTCACCCAAAATGACATATCAATTGCACTGCGGAGATATTCCAAATGGTACCTATATTCTAAAATTAGATTTTAAAAACAGCAGTTATTCACAAAAAATACAAATTGCCAGGTAGTCGTTCAGCTTAGGTTCGTCCTTTTACAATCACAAAGTGCCAGGTAATGGATGGAACTTTGTTTTGCCTGGTAAAACATTCGGTTGATAATTCTGACAGGTTTGTTAAAACCAGATTGACAACAGGTCAATGGTGGATTCCGAGTACTTTTTTGAGAAGAAAAAGGTGTATAAAATGCCAAAGCCTGGTTAAACGTTCCTGTATCCTCTTTGACGATTTACTTTTCTCTAAATTATATAATTACTATATTTGAAACCTTTTTTAATAAGGTTGTTAAACCTTGTCAACATCGAAGAATAATAATTTAGTATAAGTTGAGGCAGATAATATGGATAATCTCACAATCAATCATTTAAGAGAACTGGAGGCGGAATCAATTTACGTAATTCGCGAAGTTGCGGCCCAGTTTGAAAAACCTACATTGCTTTTTTCCGGTGGCAAGGATTCCATAGTTATGTTTTATCTGGCAAGAAAAGCTTTTTGGCCGGCAAAGGTTCCGATGCCACTGATGCATATAGATACAGGACATAATTTCCCGGAAACCATTGAATTCAGGGATAATTTAATGAAGAAAACAGGAGCTACCTGCATTGTTAAATATGTTCAGGATACCATTAATGCCGGCAAAGCTGTTGAAGAAACCGGACCCACTGCCAGCAGGAATTTGTTGCAAACAGTAACATTACTTGATGCAATTGAAGAACTGAAACTTGATGCTGCTCTTGGTGGTGGTCGTAGGGATGAGGAAAAAGCAAGAGCCAAGGAGCGATTCTTTTCGCACAGGGATGATTTCGGACAGTGGGATCCCAAAAATCAGAGGCCGGAATTATGGAATATTTTCAACGGTAAAAAACACATGGGAGAGCATTTTCGTGTATTCCCTTTAAGTAACTGGACGGAGTTGGACGTTTGGCAATATATTTACATGGAAAATATTGATATTCCCAATCTGTATTTCACTCATAAAAGAAATGTTTTTAATCGTGATGGCGTTTGGATGGCTTATGCGCCATTTATGGAATTGAAAGAAAATGAAGAAATTATAGAGCAGGATGTGCGATGCAGAACCATTGGGGATATTACCTGCACAGGGGTTACCCTTTCAAAAGCTAATTCGCTCGAAGATATTATTATAGAGGTAGCTGCAACAAGGACAACGGAACGAGGAGGACGAGCGGATGATAAAAGAAGCGAAGCAGCTATGGAAGACAGGAAAAAGGAAGGTTATTTCTAAAAGAAAAATTAAAGAATCGAATGGAAGATTTAAAATACGAAGATGTTCAAACCGGATATTTAAACATGCAACTGTTGCGATTCACAACAGCCGGAAGTGTTGATGATGGGAAAAGCACGCTCATTGGAAGATTATTGTTCGACAGTAAAGCCATTTTTGAGGACCAGATGGAGGCCATTGAACGTGCTAGCTTGCTAAAGGGCGATGAGCAGGTAAACCTGGCTTTGTTAACAGATGGTTTGCGTGCAGAGCGGGAACAGGGAATAACCATTGACGTTGCTTATCGTTACTTTGCTACTCCCAAACGAAAATTCATCATTGCAGATACGCCCGGCCATGTGCAATACACACGTAACATGGTAACCGGAGCATCAACAGCCAATGTTGCTTTAATTTTAGTTGATGCAAGAAACGGCGTCGTTGAGCAAACCGTAAGGCATACCTATATTGCTACATTGCTTGGAATACCACACATCATCGTATGTATTAACAAGATGGACCTGGTAGATTTTTCGGAAGATATTTATTTCAAAATCCAGCAGGATTTTCATGCTTTTGCAAAAAAAATCAACGTGCCGGATGTGCATTTTATACCCATCAGTGCCTTGCTTGGAGATAATGTAGTTGAACCAACCAGGAACATGCCATGGTTTGAAGGAAAAACATTGATGTCGCTCCTTGAAACTATTGAAATTAGCAGTGATAGAAATTTTGAAGAAGCCCGGCTTCCGGTTCAGTATGTAATTCGTCCGCAATCCAAAGAGCATCATGACTATCGCGGGTACGCCGGAAGGGTGGCCGGTGGAATATTCAAACCAGGCGATAAGGTAAAAGTCTTACCTTCAGGTATGGAGACAACGGTAAAATCAGTTGATTTTATGACTGAAAAACTGAAGCAGGCGTTTCCTCCACAATCGATCACTTTGACATTGGAAAATGACATTGATATAAGCCGGGGAGATATGATCGTTGGAGCTGACAATGTCCCGAAAACCGGACAGGAAATTGAAATGATGGTTAGTTGGTTAAGTGAAAAGCCTATGGTTAATGGCGGGAAATACTCAATCAAACATACAACCAAAGATGCACGATGCGTCATCCGCGATGTTCAGTATAAAATGAACATCAATACCCTGGAAAAGGACTATGAAGATAAGCAGGTAGGTTTAAACGATATTGCCCGAATTTCAATAAAAACAACAAGCCCGCTTTTTTATGATGATTACGTAAAAAACAGGATTACTGGTAGTATCATTCTCATTGACGAAGCTACAAATAACACCGTTGGTGCCGGTATGATTCAATAATTCAGGCTGATATTGTGTATTATTCTTCCGGATAAATTCTTCTTATTAAACGCAAATGGTGGGTATATTTGTGTAGCAGTCGATCATAAATACCTTGTTGATCAATTTTATCAATTTTAACATTTCCGGAGCAATGAATGATGTTGCCATCCGAATGAATAATACCCACGTGAGTAATGGTACCCTTCTCATTGTCGAAAAAAGCCAGGTCGCCAGGTTTAGATGCTGTTAGAAAATCAATGGAATACCCTGAATTTGCTTGTTGCGATGAATCCCTCGGTATACTTATTCCAACGGTTTTAAAAATAACCTGCACATACCCCGAACAATCAAATCCGAACGGAGTTTTACCTCCCCATAAATAAGGGCTGTTCATCCATTTTTCAGCAGATGTAATGATGTCTTTCCTGTTGGGATTTGATATAAATGGCACATCGTTCACCTGGAGTTTAAAATCATCAAAAAAAACGTGATCATCGATAATTTCCGATGGAATTTTACTTCCGGGTGATAACACTATTCTTCCTTTGGGGATCAGTTTACTGTAATACATATTGCTAATACAATGAGAAGGGGTATTTCTAATTCTTGAAATTCCTTCATCAGAGAGAGGTGTAACCATTTTACCATCCACCCAACCCGTATAATCGTCATCATGCAAAATAATTTTTATCCACGAGCCACTGATTTCACTCATATTAAAGGTTTCTCCAAATAAAACCTGCGAAACCATCTCGCTTTTTTCTGAAGGTTGTGAACGCATGGGTATTTGAGTTTGTAATGATATTCCTTGTTTCATGGTTTTTATTTTACAACATTTACATTGATGTTATGTTAAATTTATTTATATTAAATCATATAAAATGCATAACGAGTTAGAAAAATAGTTATTTTAGATGAAACAAACCTCCGTAAATCGGAGCAGGCTATCCGCCAATTGTCGGACAAGTTGTATGAACTCATAATTGCTCACAACTTTAATTATTGTTTTGTGTTCGCGAGCTTCTGGTGGTTGGTTGTGGCGCACTGCGCTTTCGCATAGCTTCAGCGGAGCAAGCACTACCATGATGAAACCCGATAGCTATCGGGGGTGTGCCAAATTTTGGGAATGGTCAAAATATTTAAAAAGATGAAACGATTTTTTAAATTCATAAAAGATAACATCCTTTATATACAAATCGGCTTTTTATTTCTAATTACCACAGCCGGCATTGTGTATCTGTTTCCTTCTGACAGGAGGTTTAAATACGAATTTGATAAAGGTTCACCATGGATGCATGAGGATTACGTGGCCAAATTTGATTTTCCGATTTATAAATCCGACCAAAAACTTACATCGGAGCGAGACAGTATATTAAACAATTTTAATCCCTATTTCACATACTCCGGGAGCATAGGTAGTGAGCAACTGCAAAAATTTAAAAATGCATTTAAGAACATCAAAGAGGAATATATTAATGAAAATCCTGATATTCTAAATAAGTCCCAATGGTATATAAATAATTTGATGGAAAGGGTTGATACGGTAATTAAAAAATCAACTTCTTTATTAAATCATGTTTATGAAAGTGGAGTCATTGATAATACGGATATTTATGAGCAACTATCTGCTGAGAATAAAGACGTGGTGCTTATCATTGATGGAATTGCTGAAAAATACCCTTTGGAGCGAATTTATACTCAAAAACTGGCTTACGAGCATATTGTTGGTGAATTGGATGACATTGTGGCGACTGTCGAACCAAGATATGTGAAAGACGTAAACAAAATCATTGACAGGTTAAATATCGATGAGTTTATAGTACCCAATGTTTTTTATGATGAAACAACTTCAACAAAGGTAAAAGAGGATATGCTGTCAGAAATTTCCCTGACACGTGGTCTTGTGCAAAAAGGTGAACGAATTGTTTCAAATGGTGAAATTGTTGATGGCCGGACGTATCGAATTTTGGAATCGTTGCGAATGGAATATGAGACAAAAACGGGTGGCATAAATACCTATGCATTAATTCTTCTTGGTAAAATTATTTTGGTTCTATTATCAATGATCGTGCTGTATTTGTTTTTATACAATTTTAGGAGGGAGATTCTTGAAAATACACGAAAAACCATTTTTATTTTGTTCCTTGTGTTGCTTGTCATATTTACCATGAGCATGGTTGTACGTAATAATGTTGTTAATATGCTTATCATTCCGGTTTCAATACTCCCCATTATCATAAGAGCATTTTATGATGGAAGACTGGCCTTGTTTATACATATGATTACAATACTGATTATTGGTTTTTTTGTGCCCAACGGGTTCGAATTTGTATTTCTTAATTTCATCGTGGGTATTGTTGCCATTCTTAGTCTGACAGCATCTCACAGGCGGGGAAAACTTATTGTAACAGCTTTGCTTGTTAGTGTTTCATATTGTTTGATGTATTTTGCTTTTTCGATTATACAGGAAGGCCAGATTGAAAGCATCGATTATATAAACTTTGCATGGTTTGGACTCAATGGAGTATTAATTTTAATTGCTTTTCCTCTTATTTATGTCTTTGAAAAAACATTTGGATTTCTTTCGGATGCTACATTGATGGAATTGTCAGATACCAATCAGTCTTTGCTTCGCAAGTTAGCCGAAAGGGCACCGGGTACGTTTCAGCATTCTATGCAAGTGGCTAATCTTGCTGAAGAAGCCATCATCAGGATAGGTGGAAATCCGTTATTGGTTAGAACAGGAGCTTTGTATCACGATATCGGTAAGATGGAAGAGCCAATCTATTTCATTGAAAATCAAACTTCAGGTATCAATCCTCACGACAATCTTGAGTTTCAGGAAAGTGCAGAGAAAATTATAAACCATGTAATAAAAGGTGTTGAAATAGCAAAAAAGAATAATCTGCCGGAACCCATTATTGATTTTATAAGGACCCATCACGGAACAACCACTGTCCAGTATTTCTATAAATCGTATGTAAAAACATATCCAAATGAGAAAGTGGATGTCAGGAAATTTAAATATCCCGGACCAAAACCTTTTTCGAAAGAAACGGCTGTTCTGATGATGGCAGATTCAACAGAAGCTGCATCCCGAAGCTTGAAGGAAATAACCAAGGATTCAATTGAGGCCCTGGTTGAAGGAATTATTAATCATCAAATTGAGGAAGATCAGTTTATCAATGCTGATATTACATTTAAAGACATTACAACCATAAAGCAAATTTTTAAGGAAAAGTTACAGAACATTTATCATGCACGTATTTCCTATCCCAAATGATGATACCTAAAATGCGGTCATATCAATTACATGAATATCTGGATGAGTTGAGGTATCAAAACTAAATGTGTTTTCTTTTAAACCGTTTAACAGTTTATAATTTTTAAATTGAATGGTGTACCTTCCGCCCATTTTTTCAAAAAGTTTGGCTCTTACTATTTCATGGCTGTTTTTGTCAATGTGAAGGCGAATTCTGGAGTATGACTGGTCAAGATCTTCGGGAATTAAATCTATTTCAACGAGGTTTTCTCCCGATTCATCGAATTCGCGTAACAGACGGTATTTAAAATCTTCGGTATATAATGTGAAAATGCGTGAGGGATTGCTTAAGAAAACATCGTCATAATCCGGGTCCGGTTTGGAGATGGTAACCTCGTTTGCATCCGGGATGTAGTTGAAAAGCGTGGAACCATCAAAATAGATCTCGGAACCATCCATGATGATTTTATATTTATTGCCGCTCAAAATGGCTTTTCCACTTTGCGAAAAATTCATTTGATTTTCCTTCATATCCTGCATTTCGTATTCAAAGGTTACGCTTAATGCTTCCGCACTTTTTGATTTTTCAGCCACTTTATCGAGATGTACCTGAGCTGCCGGATCTTTCTGCGAAAATGCAAAATTTGCTGTTATCAAGCCGGTGATGATAAATAGTATTTTTTTCATGTGTTTAAAAATTGTGACCAAACCTGAAATTTGGCACTCATTTCAAT
>CAZAMT010000025.1:0-25402 GCA_964486145.1 uncultured Bacteroidales bacterium | reverse complement strand
CAATATAATTCAGATGCCAGGTTGTTTATAAAATTTATTTCATTAATAATCCAGTCAGAAATAATTAAAACAATGAAAGCCAAGAAACTCTTTAAAAGATATACTGTTACAGAAATGTTGGCCACATTGCGGAAGATTAAGATAACCACTCTGGAAAATGATCAAATCATAAGTGAAGTTTCAAAACAACAAAGATTAATATTTGAAGCTTTTAATATAAATAGCACCAATTTACATGGTTATTAACTTTTGTACTGATTTTAGGTTCCCATAGGTCATTGTTTGGGACAATCCCGATGGGTGTTTGATGCGCAAGGATTGCCCTTACCCATTCCCTGGCTCCCTTTGGGTCTTCCAAAGAGGTTAGAAGCGCATGAAAAAATGTATCCCACTCGAATAAGCGCTGATTATGACCATTGCACCACCCACGGTTTACTACATGACCGGTCAGCTTTGTCTGGATCCCATATACACTGGAATTGTTCAAATGATTTGATACAGCTTCCCATATTTCGCCAAAAGGAGTGTGCACCTTAAACCGGTTATCATCATATTCCTTGTATTTCTCCTGAAGTCTGTTTTCGATGTGTTGGGAGATGTAGTTATTTTCTTCTAAACCGCCATGGAAATACAATGGTTCTTTCGTTGAAATTTGATATTTTGATGCAACCGTTGCTGACATGCCATCGGGCTTCAATGTATCGGCCTTTTCTATCATTTCATCCAATCCGGAGTTGTTTGTATTTACAGCAAATGTTTCATTCGGTGATTTGTTGATTACTTTCAGTTGCCAATCCGAAACAGAAAAGCCTGGTTATTATCATATTTAAACGTGATGCCATGCAACACATCGGGGTAGTAATTTCCGATTTCGACAGTTTGCGGCTTCTGGTTGGTTGAACAGGCTGCAAATAAAATTAAAACTAAAAAAATGTACGTTAATGATTTCATTTTTATTAGGTTATGGATATAAAAAAACTATGTCAGTGGTTTTGAATGAACATGCATTCATCTATTTGCTATGGAACAAATCCTTCCCACTCGATGTGATAAGGTTTAGACACAAACTGAAAGTTCCCGGGATTTTCTTCAAACTGAGTATAAATGGGTTTGTTCTTTGTTATATTTAATTGGTCATATTGATTGGGTGATTTTTCTACCAGTTGGTTATTCTTATATGTTTTGTTATGGAGCCAAAAAATTTTGTTTTGTTCGTTTAAAACCGGATACCATGCCAATCCGTTGTGGGCACGAACATCATCATATTCAAAGCCATATTCACGGTCGCACCAGGCGCCAAAAGTTAGTGGCACCTCAGGATTTGCGCTAATGGTTGCATGTGCCCAATTAGGGGGAACAACCACCACATCACCCGGTACAGCAAATACGGCAAAGCACCTGCCCGGATCGTCCTTTGCCGTTTCCTGCATATAGATGATTGCTTTACCTGTCCATATTTCATAAACCTCCGGAGGCGACCATCCGCTATGCTCACTGGTTTTATGAATGTGTCCCTGGCTTCTTACGGGCTCTGATCCCAGTCTGCCTGCGGCATAGGTAACCACTCCAAAAAGCAACATTTTTTCATGTAAGACAGGCTTGTGTACACTTTTCCCTACATCCATGGCAATCGCATAAACCTCTTCAGGGCCATCACACTTAGGATTTAACAAACTTTTCCTGATCGCATCAAGTTTGCGAATTTCCGGTTGAGGTCCAAAGACGTTTTTTCCGTATCGAAATCCAAAAGGTCTGGAAAGAGGCTCTATATCAAAACCAGGATTAAAATTCATTATTAGTATTATTGAGTACTGTTAATATCTTACATAAGCCTTTACGGTGGCACATTTTTCACCATCTTTCGCGGGCGTGATTGTATATTCACCCACAGTTGCGGGTACAATAAAAACCTCGGCATAATGAACGTGAAATGGTTCAAAGCTGTT
Organism: uncultured Bacteroidales bacterium; assembly: GCA_964486145.1. Taxonomy (GTDB): domain Bacteria; phylum Bacteroidota; class Bacteroidia; order Bacteroidales; family JAAAOM01; genus CAZAMT01. Next base: position 23,456 of record CAZAMT010000025.1, on the reverse strand, counting down.
AGCCGGACTTTCGACAAGTACTTCGTTCCCTTCCACCAGGCACAAAACATTTACACCATTATTGGTATGATGCTTTGTTTTTTTTGTAAACCAATGCCGCCGTGTTTCAATAAATTCACGTTCATGCAAGCCGGTATGTTCTTCTTTCCATCCATCTCCTTCATCGATGGTTTGAATCCGGTTCACCAGGTTATTCTTTGTCCAGTTTGTGGTGCGGTTCCATTGAATTACTTTTTTACCATGTTCAATGTTAATTGGACGGGGTTTTCCATCAAGACCTACTCTTCCCCAATCCCATAATTTAAAAGTAAAAATATATGGTGTTGCACTAATTTCAAGAACCATGCTGTTATTCCCTGAGCAGTGAACGGTTCCCCCCGGAATAAGTAAATGATCATGCTTTTTCACCGGCCAGGTTTGTACGTGTTTTTCTGCATTAAATTCTCCCGTTTCTTTCGATTTTTCAAGTTCATCCATCATTTCATACGGATTTACTCCTTCCTTTAAACCAAGGTAAACTACCGCATCCTCTTTTGCATCCATCAAGTAATAGCTTTCATCCTGGGTGTAATGCATGCCAAATTTTTCCTGAATATATTCAGTCAATGGGTGAACCTGAAGGCTCAGATTTCCGCCATCCATCGTATCAAGAAAGTCGAAACGAATGGGAAATTCATCACCAAAACGGGCATGAACCGGGTCACCGAGTAATTCTACCGGATGCCTGAATACAAGGTTGATTGAGGGGATTTCAAAAAGATGCTCTCTAATCTTCAAATACATGCTGTTCTCCTCCGGAACGCAATTGAAACACCAGGCATAATTCGCAGCCGAAGGATCGAGGTTACATTTTTCTTTCATCCACTGGCCACCCCAGGGGCCCGGGTCGAAGAACGGCACTACACTGAATGGCCTGTAAACCGCTTGATCCATTGCCTGCAATACAGTTTTCCCTTCCACCATTTTTGGCTGTCCCTTTATATTCGTGTCAAGAACAAAATCCCATTTATCGAAAAGTTGCTTTTTAAGGCGATCACAAACACGCCAGTCTACAAAAAATCCCTGCTTATAAAGTAACATCCAGTCTTCGGTTTCACGATTACTGAGCCCGAGGTTGTCAACTTCATGCCTTCGTTGGCGTTGTTGTATTTCCCATCTTGCCATGTCAAAATAAATCAACATGTTAAATTCTTCAACCAACAGGGAAGCACCAGGGCCGTAAATGACGGTAGTACCAGGCTGTTCTGTTATTTCATCTCTCAATCCCTGAATGGCTCTGTGATCCATGAAATCTTCCAAGGTTAATCTTGTAAGGTAACCAAAAACCCGGTCATCAGTCACATCGGGATAAACCATCCCGCGAATAGTTTCCTCCGGTTTAAATCCTTTTTTACTGTTGATCCAAACATCATGGGATAACCCGTCCTTTAATTTTACCTCTACTTCTTCATGAATCACTCCCTGGTACGTTTCAACTGCAACTATCTTCTGTGATTCTGTAAATGAATGAATTGATTTATTCAATCTTTCGATTATGTTTTCCCATTCAGTCCATATAACAGGATTCCCCTTCAGTGCAATGGATGGTTTACGAATGTAATTTGTTTGTTTCAAGACGTTCTGTTTTTTGATTTTAACATTTCATGTGTTCCCAATAATACGGCATCATTGACATATTTTGCTGCCACTATCTTTATTTTCCCCCAGGGTGTCCAGGCATGGCTATCTACTTTTTGTTGAATAAAAGGGATAATCATGGATGCGCTGTTCATTATACCTCCACTAAGGATCACCCTCTCAGGATCGTATGCATGAACCATAGAAATGATTCCCGCAGACCAGGCTTTGAGACAATGATTTACCACTTTTTGGGCTGTGGAATGGTTTTGTCTGGCAAGAGCAAAAAGTTGCTCGAAATTCATTTCACTTTCATCGCTCCAGGGTGCCTTTCCTTTATCCGCAATTTCTTCAATGAGTGATGGCAGGCTCCACCCTGATGCTTCGCTTTCCACGCATCCAATATTACCACAAGTACAGGCTTTTCCATGTAAATTGATGGTAAAATGCCCCCCGAGACATCCGGCCTGGTAATGTTTACCATACAACATTTCCCCTTTTATCAGAGCAGCACCACCTACTCCGGTGCCCAGCGTTACCATTACCAGGTTATCAATTCCTATTCCTGCCCCATATTGCCATTCTCCTCTCAGGGCCATCCGGGCGTCGTTATCCATTATCATCGGAATGTTCCAACAATCGTTTACCCATTGAACCAGATCAACATTCAAGGCATCGTCGTATTTCTGGTTTGTTGAAATCACCTTATTCTGAGTGACATCCACGAGACCTGGAAATGCAATTCCAACGCCATCTATATCCGTTTTATCAAATCTAATCTCTTTTAACAATTGATTTACCGCCTCTTCAATAGTTGTCAATTTTTTTCTCAATCCTTTAGACGAAAAAGCAGGCAGTGAATGACGTTTCAAAATCTTACCATCGTTAATCAACGCAATTTTAATATTCGTTCCACCTAAATCCAGGGCAATGCTTGTCATTTATCGGGTTTTATTAATTGAGGCTTTCCGTTCACATCCAGTAAACGTGCGCTAAATCCGGTATTTGCAATTGTGTTGTAGTCATGACCAGCATCTGAGGGCCAACAGGCGCCAAAACGTAACGGAGCGTCACCGGTATTTGCTACCCGGTGTGCTATTTTACCCGGGATATAATGAAGGCTTCCGGGTTGCATTTTTTCTGCCCATGTTTTGCCGGATTCATCCATCAGAATGAGCATCCCTTCACCATAGATACACCAATAAAATTCTGCACGATCTTTTAAAGAATGGAAGTGGCCTTTGGTCATGAAATATTCATTTCCAACCTTACCAGGATAAATGGTAGAATTTCCAAAAAACAAGCCTCCCCGCGTACCTTCTTCCACCGGGAAATAGGCCTGAACCTCATACACCAGCATATCCTGATCCATTTGTTCCCTCTCTTTTTCCTGTAAAAAAATATTTTTTAAATCTCCTATCACCCGGGAAGAATGTTGAACAGTATCACCATTTAGCTCACCGTTTCCAGGTTTAAACTGCACCAGGGCATTTGAAATTAGTTGTTCACTCATAACTGTCTGATTTTAATGTATGTTTGATGTAGGCTTCAAATGATAGTATGTAAATTGCTGCTTTGCATCACCCACTTTTATATAGCGTCGGCTAATTTGGGTATCCTTTGCAGCATTCGAAATAAATTTTGAGACAAGCAGGTATCCTCCGTGATTTTCAGGCAAATCAACGGATACAGGTATTACCTTTTGAATATCGGTTGGCAACGTTAATTGCATCGAGCTCACATGAATTTCGTTGCCATTATTATCCAGCAATTTAAGATTTAGTTCACCTGATATTTCCTCACGCAAATCATTGATTCCAACCAGGTTAAAAAGCAACGTTGAACCCGGAGCATGTGGTTTTGTAAATTTGGTATAACGCTCATCGGTTAAGTTAATGAACACAGCAGCCGGAGCAAACGCGTGCGGAAACCAATCCATTGTAGGACCGGGCTCCAGGTCAGCAATGTCATTGATGTACCAGTCGCCTGTATATCCGTAATTGTTTGTCAGGTGGCAAAAAGAGAGTACTCCGGCATGATGACGGTTTGATCGCAGCCATTCAGTTTCAAGCTGCAGCCAGTATGCCTGAAGCTCCCTTCGTTCCTCCGCCGAAGTGTTTTCGCCAAGGTAATGTTTATAAACGTCTACCGTGAGTTTGGAAGGTTCCCCATTTCTCCATAACCAGATCCAGCCATATTCATTTACCAGTTGCGCAGCGCTGGATTCAATGCTTTTTAGATTGATTTTATTTCGAAAGTTAAGGTCACCCAGCGGATACGGGTTGTTATGATATTCATTGGCATCGATGTAAGGCCTGGGCCCCGCATAGGGATGCGGTTCATCCATTTCATCGGTTCCCTGTTCGAGCTCAACGGCTGTCATGTAACCGGCATCCCAAATGCGGGTAGGATCCAATTTTTTAAGCTCAGGTATAAGCTGGTTGCCAATGTAGTCGTCCCAATTTTCGTTGATAGCATCCCAAATTACGATGCTGGGATGGTTACCATCGCTCCATACCCAGTCGGTATATTCTTTTTTTATTTGCGCATCCCAGCCGTGATTTTGCCAGTACAACCATTCATTTTGAATCATAAGGCCGTATTCATCCGCAATATCATACCAGAAATCGGGAACAATGCCTACGCAAATACGCATGGCATTCCAGTTCATCTGCTTTGGATGATCGATCAATAGCTTTTTCACCCATTCCCTGTCCCAAGCAAGGTTTCCACAGTCCGGATCTTCGAAAAACCGTTGAAGGGTGATGTTGCTGCCGCGCAAGAATGTTTTCTCTCCGTTCAAATAAAAGTATTTTCCCTTACGCGTAAAATTTCGCATCCCAAAACGATCGGAATAGGCATCCATCAGCGTATCGTCTTTTACTACCCTGATATCACATGTATAAAGAAATGGATGCTCCGGTGTCCAGAGCACGGGTTGAGGAATATTGATTTCTGTGGTTGCTGCACTGAGGTTGTCACGATCAGCGATGGCAACAAAAGTTTTAGATGCGACTGATATGCCGGATTCCTTTTCGTAAACATTTGCTTCAATACGCACGGAATCCAACATTTTATCTCCGTATCCAATCTGTGCAGGAAAATAATTCCGAAGCTGAACTTTAACATTCAGGGATTCATTCTCCGAATGGGGCAATAATAGCAATCGGTTGACACGGATCTTACCCGAAAAGGATAAAAAGACATCATCCCAAATACCGGGCAGGTAATGTTCTTTTTCTTTATCCGTGCTTCCGGCAGCCTGACTTGGAAGCCAGGTGCGGTCGCCCACACGGATGAGAATTTCATTTTTATCTCCAAAGTTTACTGCCCTGGTAATGTTTGCCTGAATAGGGGTATAGCATTCCATGAAGGTTCCAAAATCATGGCCGTTTACAATCACCTGAGTGACATATTGACTTTTTAACAGGGTTAAAACAACTTCTTGTTCATTATACTTTTCCGGTATCAGCACCTCCTTTTTGTACCAACTGTATTTGGGCTTATAGTCGATATCATACAGCGAATGTGTTGTTTTCAACTCAGCCTGTTCCGGCCTTTTAAAAAACACATGGTAATCCTCAATTTTGGGCTCTGCCAAATGGATTAAACCCGGAACCGGAATGGTACGGGTAAATTTATCTGGGGGAAATGCATCTGTTGACTGATCAAAAGACCAGGAACCATTTAAATTGATGGTTTCGGCGTGCTGAGCAAAAAGCTGAAAGCTTAAGACGGAAAGGAGAAATACTAATTTAAAGTGTTTCATTGTTATAAAGAATTACGGATTATTAATTTGGACGGATTGTCGATCGACTTCTGTTCTCCCTGCAAAATCAATTCACCTAACGTTTTTCCCATCATTTGAAAATCTGTTGAGATGGTTGTTATACCATTAGCTGTTATTTGTTTCAGGGGAGTGTCATTGTAGGATATTAAACCAATATCCTTCCCAATCTGCAGGTTTTTTTTATGAATATTTAAAACTAAGGAAACCAGGTCATTATCATTTATGACAAGATATGCGTTACCTTTTTGGATTTCTTCATCATTAACCTGGTGCAGATGCTCAAAATGTAACATTTTTTCGTGGCAAAATTTTTCACATCCGGATATTATGTTGCGCAAGTGATTTCGATGATCATTGCTGATTATTTTCAAACACGAGTATTTTTTCAGCAGATTATAACCCTGGTTTAATGCCATGAAGGTGTCCGATTCAAAATTTTGAAACACACCTGGATATTTTTTTGAAAAAAAATTACTTCCCCTGTCAAGTAAATAAAGTTGTTTCTCCGGTATGTTATCCAAATATTTCAGCGCAGGTTTTTGATCCATTGGCATGATAACATACGCGTTGTAATGTCCAATGGCATTATCAATCAATTGAGTGAAAACTTTTTTATTGGAATGGTGAAAATAAATGTCAAGTTCACCTTTATTGCCAATGGAAGCTTTCAACGAATCGTAAAGAATTTCTTTGTATGCGGTAAGCTTATCAAACAACACAAATATTTTATACCTGAGGGGTAAGCTGTTCCTGGCTATGTAATATCCCTTCCCCACAGCCGACGAGATGATACCCCGGGCTTTAAGTTCATTATAGGCATTAAGTACCGTATCCTGCGAAAGGTTGAATTCCTTCATCAACTGGTTAAGGGAAGGTATTTTATCACCTTTTTTTAATATTTTATTGTTTAACGCGTTTATAATACATGATATTATTTGCTGATATTTGGGTATCTCAGAAGTGTTTTCAATATAAATATAATTATCCATCCTCTACGTAGTTCTATGATGACAAATATAGTCTTTTTTCTTAACAAATAATTAAACGGAAATAAAATGCTGTAAATACAATGGCTTACCTGAAACCTATATAAGTTAGGGTTATTTATTTTTCTTCCTGAGAATTCGGGATAAGAAATGCTTATGCTGGTCAATTATTCATCCGGATGCTTTCATTCAAGATAATCCTGTAAATAATTGTCTAAACCACAAAACATTATTCAAAGCGAAACAACAGAATTTTTGAAGTAAAGGGTTTAAGCCGAACTTCATTTTTTATCACTTCATTATTCAAATCGATATAGTCAATGGATTTCTCCAATGGAAATTCCTTTTCTTCATCGGTTTTATTAACTAAAAGAATTGATTTTGTTTCCGTACCAGCGTCAACAAATCTTGAATTGTTATCGTGTATTGTATTTTTCACCCAACTATCAAAGGTATGTTCCCTTATTATCTTGCACCCTTGTTCCATGGTTTCCTTTTTAATGTGATATACTTCATAAGGACTAACATATATGTTACTGTCGATGATGCCGGGATTGAAATCAGGTTCATACGTATGTTTTAGTGACAAGGTGTGTTTGATGTTGTGGGTATTAAACACAATATTGTTAACACAGGTATTGTTTTCACACAAAACATTGTTTCTTTTATTGAATTCAGCAAAAGAGATTCCCACCATATTTCCATACAGAACATTGCCTTTCAACAGGTTGTTATAAGAACCGTCATTTACATGTATGCCTGCCCCCACACCCTGAACAATATTATCCAGCACTTTGATATGATGTGCCCGGTTATCAATGTAAATGCCAATGTTCATTTTATGATCGGAAGGTGTCCCCTCTGTATTTCCATGTGCATGAGAAACGATGTTATTCCGGATGACGTTATGGTGGGTAAATTCCGAATCATTTCCCCAGCAGTAAATCATAGCGCCATCGTTTAGGGTAAGAAGCGCATTGGAGAGAAAGTTGAATTCACAGGTACTGTTATATCCATCCATCCGTATTGAAATATATCCTGTACTGTCCACGGTATTATACCCAATGTAGTTGTTATGAGAGGCCTCGCGTTTATTTTTTTCCACTTTTTCCCGATTGGTTAGGAGGATACCAATGCCTCCGTTCAGACCATCTATGCCATATCCCGGAATAGTACCAATCCGTTTCATTTGGTTGTTCTCAATGCGGCAGTTATTTGATTCAAGGAATGAAATACCCCGCCCATAAATATCCCGGAACAGGTTTTTATTAACCATAAACCGGGAACAAAACAATCCACCCTGTATGGCCATTTTATAAATATTATCAAAGGTGCAGTTTACGATGGTAATGTTTTCATTCTCACCAACTGCTGTGATTGCATTTTCCTTATAACCTGTAAAGCGTAAGTTATCAATAACAAGGTTTGATTGTTGATGGCTGATAATCATTCCATGGTCAGTGATAGAAGCTTCCACTGAAAATCCGTCGGGCAATTTATGGTTGAAATACAGGAACACTTTTTTTTGGGTTTTATTGTAATACCACTCTCCATGTTGGTCTAAAAAACCCGGCTTATTTTCCAAATAATATCCCCATCCATTCTTGCATGTTGTGGTGTACGTGAAGGTATTGAAAAGCTGTTGATCAAAGATGATTTTTTTACCTTGAACATCTTCTATTGTTCGGGTTTGGTATATCCAGTTTACCGGCCTTAATCTCAGGGTTGCCCCGATCAGGTTTTGTGAACTATATGGTATTTCATCATAAAAATGGTCGATCCCACCACCATCCATGGTTAAAAATCCGTTATTTGGATATCGGGCCATGGTTAGCATCTGGTCATTATGGTAGAGCAGTTCAACATTGTTTTCCACAGGAACCGAATACATGTTATTTCCTTCAAATTCAAATCCATCGATGGTCATTGTACCTTTCAATACAGGTTTCACTCCTTTTGCATACGAGCTAATCACGATGGGTGCGTTACAGGATCCGGAATGGTTTATATGAAGAGTACCGCTGAAAGTATGCCCCGCATGGAAAAATATTGTATCTCCCGGTTGAAGCGCCTGTGCGTTCACTCTATTCATGGTCTTCCAGGGTGTTTTCATACTTTTCCCGTCATTTAGATCGTTTCCATTCTCTGCTATGTAATAATTCGTTGCTTGAACATCATAGATTTGCAATATGGAAACCGCCATAAACAAAAATGAAAACTTTAATCCTCGAAATATCATTATCTTTTCTTTTTTTAATTAAACTGAAAACAAGATATACACAAAGCCTGAATTAAAATAGATGTATTGATTTAATGAATATGATTATTTATTCAAAATGGTGAAATCATTTGCAAGACTTCCTCAACTTTAAAACTCATCGTAAGCAATCTGCTCCTGGTTCACACCCAGTTCAGTCACCATGCTGTTGGCAACCTGAACCATTACGGGAGGCCCGCAAAGATAAAATTCCAGGTTGTTTACATTTTTATGGTTTCGTGGTTTATGCTCCTATCTGTCCATTATATAAATCAGAAAGAGGAAAAATCAAGTCATAATCGTTCCAGTTTAAATTTCCATCAGTCAATGAAAAATTTGAAAACTTATTTTCATCTAAAAAATTTAATTTCTATCTAAAAAGGTAATAAAGTGAGACCATAAGTACGAACAACACCAACGCTAAAATTCGTGGATCGGCCATTCCGGAAATGCGGCCTTTGGTTATAAATGCCAGTGGATTGTCAAGTGTAAGTTCGCGAATGTTTTCTTCTGCCGGACTTGGTGTTAGCAGGCTAATGAAGATGTAGACCAAACAACATACTACAAATAACCACCAGCTCTGCAACAAATATGGGATGCCCCACACATGGGATATAATCCGTTCACCACCAAAATCTGCCCAAAAAACGATGATACCCAGGATGAATCCAAAAATGATGGTGAAAGCGCTTGCTTCTTTTGTGCCTCTTTTCCAAAATACTCCCAGGATAAACACGCAGGCAATGGGTGGAGAAAGTCTGGCAAGGATTTCATTAATGGCATCGAAAATGCTGGTAAATTTCTCAATCATCGGAGACCAAAGGATAGCAGCTACCATCACAAGAAAAGCCGTCCACCTTCCGGTACGTACTTGCGATTTATCTGATACCTGGGGGTTGGACCTTTTTACAATATCCACCGATACCAGGGTTGCTGATGAATTAAGAGCTGCAGCAATGGTGCTCATTAGTGCAGCCAATAAGGCAGCGGCAAGTATTCCTTTGAGCCCGGTTGGTAACAACTGGATAATGAGCATTGGAAGGGCATCATTGGGATCATTAATGATATCGCCATAAAGTATGTACGCCAGAATTCCGGGAACTACCATGATAAAGACCGGCAGGATTTTAATAAATCCGGCAAAAATGGGCCCTACCTGTGCATCTTTTAAGGACTTCGCACCCAATACACGTTGCACTATGGTTTGATCAGCACACCAGTACCAAATTCCCAGAACCGGATACCCCAGCAATATGGCATACCATGGCAACTTAGGGCTGCTCTCAACCGAGCGTATCATACTTAATTGATCCGGTTTAAGCGCTGACTCCAATTCTGCATAACTGGTAATTCCATGTTCGGGCAGTGCAAATATTGCCAGCACCGTCATAGCAGTTGCCCCTATAATCAGAATAACCGTTTGCACGGTTTCGGTAACCACAACCGACTTTAATCCGCCAAGAACCGTGTACAACGCTGTAATTCCTGCAATCAAAAGGATGGAATACCATCGGTTAATATGAAAAAATTGTTCAAACACCACTGCACCGGCATATAAACTCACCCCTATGTGCATAAAAAGCGCGCCGGCAATGGCCAGTACAGCCAGTAAGGTGCGGGAGCGGCCGTCGTACCTTTTTTCAAGGAATTCGGGCAAGGTTGATATTTTGTTTTTAAAATAAAATGGGGCAAAAACAAGGCCTAAAATGATAAGAACAAAGGCTGCCATCCACTCAAAATTCCCTTGCACCAGGCCATCACTGAAACCTGCGGATGCCAGTCCCACCATATGAATGGTAGAAATGTTGGATGCAAAAAGCGCAGCGCCCACCAGTACCCAGTTCAACGATCGGCCGGCCAGGAAATAAGAACTGCTGGTCATTTTTTGTTTTCGTACCACCCATATACCAATAAATAAAATGCCTGCCAGGTAAGTAAAAATGATTATGTAATCTACCAATCCTATTCCTTTTTCCATCATTTTAAGTTATAAACCCTTTCCATTAACTGCCATGTTGAACCATTGGGCGCACCCGGAACTGATTGCTGAAATTTCAGGACAAAATCGGCCCATTCCTTTTGTCCTGGCAATTGTCCCATTCGTTCAAAGTCTTTTCCAAGATCAAAATCCATGGTGGTTTCCATGATCAAAAACATACGGTTTCCGTAAAGGTATATTTCCATATCACGGATACCTACTTCTCTCATACCCACAGGAATCTCAGGCCAAATATGCTCGTCCTGGTGCCAGTATTTGTACTCCTCTATTAATTCAGGATTTTCTTTTAAGTCCAGGGTCATACAATATCTTTTTACCTGCGTACTATCCGCCGGAATAACATATCCCTCTTTTGCTTCCTCGCTGATTTCAGTTGCTAATCCGGCGTGCATTTCATCTTCGTTGTTATTTACTCCTTGTTTTTTTAAGTCATAATTACACCCAACAATAAAAATGAAAAAGCAGCATATCAAAAAATGTGCTTTCATGAAAAGGTTTTTATGGTTTGTTGTAGTTCATCAAAAAATTCTTTACTATCGACTGTTCTTGAGATTTGAAAACTGTTTTTGAGGTTGTTACTCTTCCATTTCCTCAACGAGTGGATTATATTCAACATTTTCCAGTTTTATTACTACAGGATTGTGCCATTCCTTGTTCGTCCGATGGTTTCTCATGGCATTGATAAAAATACCTTCTTCAACAACAGAGACTACTGGTTTCGGTGAAGTTTTCAATTTATACTCCATCACTTCATCGTGCTGGCCGAGAACGGTGACTTTTGTCGCCTCAGTTCCTTTTAAGGAACGAATGAAGAAGGTTTTATATCCTCCGATGCCCCAGTTTTTTGATGGAACAAATGCATAAACCGTGTTTTTGTTTTTCGATTTTGTAAACCAAAAGTAATGTTCGGGCTCATCAAACCACCAGTTGGAGCTTATACGTTCGTTAATAACAGTGAATGGTTCAACATTGTAAATGGCATCCTGATTAGCCATCATCCACAGGGCAACTTCACGTAATCTTGCTTCCTGTTCGAGTGGGATTTTTCCATGGCTGTCGGGGCTTACATTTAAAAGGAGATTACCACCTTTCGCCCGGGTTTCGATTAACATGTTGATGATTTCAGCACCATCTTTTACCTCCTCATCCGGCACATATGCCCAGTGGCTTCCGATAGTGAAACAAGCCTCCCAGGGACCGGGTATGGGTTTATCAGGAAGTTTTTGCTCCGGGGTTTCCATTCCACCGCGTGTAACTACAAGATCAGGCTCAACCTGCCAGCAATAATCTGCTACCAGCGTATTGGCGTAATCATAATATTCATCAATAAAAAAGATATCTATTTTACCATAGTTGGTCAATAACTCCTTTATTTGTTTCTTTTCAATTTCCCACATCTCCTTGTTATTGTCAGGATTTCCTTCAGGGAGGTTTCGGGTTGGAGGGATCCCCTGGATATAGTTAAGGTAAAAATCATCCGGCGAAAAATAGATCCCAATGGCAATATCATATTTACGGAACGCATCGATGGTTTCCTTTAATATATCTTTTTGGTAAGGGGTATTGGTAATATTAAAATCAACAGTTTCGGTATCCCACATGCAAAAGCCATTGTGATGTTTGGCCGTGAATACCATGTATTTCATTCCTGCGAGCTTAGCCAATCCGGCCCAGGCTTCCGGATCAAAATTTTTGGGGTTGAAGTATTTGGGTAATTCGTTAAAATACCGGTCCTGGTATGGTTTTGAGCTTGCCGCAACATTATGGCTAATGATGGCACCTACCTGCACATCAACACTCCAGTGAATAAACATCCCAAACCCGAGGGATTGAAACCATTCTTTACGTTCCGGCTTATTTTTATCGATGATAATTTTTTGTGCATTAACAACCGTGCTCAGAACAGCAGTAAGAATAAGTATGAAATAAACTTTTTTAGCATTCATAATGTAGGATTTTGTATTTAGTTTAAAAATCATGGTTTTCAATGATATCTTGTGGTATATTTCATTCAAAGAATATAGTTATTGATTCATCAGAACCACCTTGATTCAGTTCTTTTATTGCCAGATAAGCGTCTAAGATAAATGGTTTTTGATTACAATGGATGCAGTATGATAAAGTAGAGGTAAATTTGAAACATTGGTTATACAGATTGAAACATTTGTCCAAATAAAAGCGGGATCAATCCACTATCATTACCAATCAGATTTAAACTAATTTGTATTTCATGACATCAAGGGATCGGATATTGCATGCAATAAACCATAAAGAGACTGATAAAGTGCCTGTTGATATGGGTTCTACACCTAGTTCGGGCATTTCAGCCATTGCTTACAATAAACTCACCAACTACCTGAACATTGCAAATAGCAGAACCCTGATATATGATGTGGTGCAGGAACTGGCTCAACCGGAAGATGCCATTATAGATGAACTTCATATTGATGTTATAGATGTTGGCAGGGCTTTTAATACCCTTGATTCTGACTGGTATCCAATCACATTGTCGGATGGAAGTAATGGATATTATCCAATATGGTTCACTCCTGAAACACAATCCGATGGGGCAATCGTTGCCTTCGACAAAAATGGAACGCCTGTTGCACGAAAACCAACAGGAGCAACCTTTTTTGATCAAACGCATTTTCCTTATCTTGATGGATATCCTGAAACTTTCAATGATTTGGACAGCGCCATGGATAAAGTATTATGGCAGGCTTTTGCACATAGCCCATGGGATCATGCAGGTGAAGACGGATTTTGGCAAAAATTAAGGAACAACTGTTTACATCTTAAAGAAAATACGGATAAAGCCCTGATGATAACAGCCGGTTGCAACCTCTTCGAATGGGGTACTTTTCTAAGGCGTATGGACAATTTCCTGATGGACTTATACGCGGATCCGGCCAGTGTGGAGAAACTTTTGGATGCATTAATGGAGAAACACCTGGAAAATCTTGAAAAAATCTGTAATGCGGTTGGCGATGTCGTACATATAATCAGGTTTGGCGATGATTTGGGCATGGATAACGGCCCCTTCATGGATCCGGAAATATATCGTAACCTGTTTAAAAATAGGCATCATCAACTGTGCGAATTTGTAAAAAAGAACAGTGAAATGCATACATTTTTGCATTCCTGCGGCTCGATTTACAAACTCATACCCGATCTGATTGAAGCAGGTTTTGACATTATCAACCCGGTGCAAACCAATACAGTGGATATGGATCCGAAAATACTCAAACACGAATTTGGTGCAGACATCACATTTTGGGGAGGAGGTATTGACACCCGCAGCGTGCTAAACAATGCAAGTCCTGATATGGTAAAAAAACAAGTACAGGAACGACTGGAGATTTTTATGCCCGGTGGAGGATTTGTTTTCAATACCGTGCATAATATTCTACCTGATGTACCACCGGAAAATATCATAGCCATGTTTGAAGCTATTGAAGATTTTAGTACTCATTCATCATGTTCAAGTAATAATTCATATTAAACGAAAAAAAATATAACCATGTACCTACGTTATTTTTCATTTTTATTATATTCCTTATTTCTGATATTTTCTTGCACGCAGAATAAAAATAATTCGTCTGCAGATCAACCAGATAATCCTGAAGGCACTTATCAAAAGATGGTGGATGATTTTGCATCAGGTTGGAATACCTGGAACTACCGGAGTGTTTTTTCGCATGTTCTTATGCCCGAGGCATTTTCCATTCATCTTGGATTTAAAGATTACTATAACAAAGACATCATTACGGAAGCAATGCTTGGATTTGATGAAGAGGATTTGTTAATGGGTCCGCATGCTTACGATGGATCATATACAATGGTAGAATTGAAAAACTGGGCTGGAAAAATGGGCCAGGATCCGTTACACTTTCGCGTTGAATCGGCACATGCCGGAGATGACCTGGTTTTACTTATTACCCCTTTGAATCAGATAAAACGTAAGAAAGAGCCATTATTACTCGTTCAGGCGGGTGTTATGTGGAACCGGCCAGGATCGGTTTCCATCAGCGATAGTACCTTAATTGGAACATTTGATAGTGATATCATTCATGTATATTCAACAGGAAACCTGAGTGATGAACATTACATTGGCGGAGCAATGTCGCCATATTTAGCGGTTAAGATGAACGGGCCGGTCGGTGTTTCTACAGGTAAATATCGGTCCGTGAAGGAAATAACCTCTATTGTTGAAGAGCAAAAAACAACCTGGGAAGAAAAAAAGCACTCCTTTGGAAATATGGCGGAAATTTTTGATGCCATTCAAACTGTTGTTTCGTGGAACGTGGTATATGAACCAAACTACGACAGGGTGCTCTGTCCGGTCAGCCGGCGATGGAGCCTCTGGAACCGCGGGTATGTTCAATACTGCTGGGACACTTATTTTGCAGCTTACCTGGCTGCAGCAACCGGAAGCCGGGAAGTGGCATACATCAACCTCGTTGAAATGACAAAAGCAAAAGAAAAAGCAGGAACGCCATTTGTTCCGAATGTTGAACAGGCCAATGGATTTATAAGTAGAGACAGGTCACAACCTCCCGTTGGATCCTACTGTGCCATGCAGGTATACAATAAATTTCAGGAGAAATGGATCCTTGAACTTTTATATGAAGACTTGATGGAATGGAATAACTGGTGGCATAACAACCGGAATTACAATGGGTTGCTTTGTTACGGTTCAACACCATATGAACCAGTGATGGGTATACCAAGTGAAACCCAGAAAAACAATACCATCAATGGATGGTTTGGTGCTTCCATGGAATCAGGATGGGATGGTGCTGTACTTTATACAGACGTTCCATTTGATAAAGATAAACATATTCTCAAACACTGGGATGCTTCGCTTAATGGATTGTATGTCCTGGATTGTCTCTCATTGGCCAGTATAGCAGAGGCACTGGGGAAAAATGAAGAAGCGGATCAACTTCGGGAAAAGGCCGATAAATACCGAAAGAACCTGCAGCAGTTATGGAATGAGGAAAAAAACTTTTTTTACAACAGGAACTGGGAGACAGGGGAATTTTCTCAAGTTACTGCCATTAATGGATTTTATCCACTAATTGCAGGGGCAGCAACCGAAAAACAGGCCATAAAGGTAATGGATAATTATTTTTATGATGCGGATGAATTTTGGGGTGAATGGATTATACCAACCATATCCCGATCACACCCCGCGTTCGAAGATCAGAAATACTGGGATGGACGAATATGGCCTCCGGTGAATTTTTTGGTTTATCTCGGATTAAACAATTACATGCATGTACCTGAAGTAGCGAAAGCAAAAACGGATTTGGTTTCAAAATCAAGGGAATTGATTTTAAAGGACTGGAGCGCAAGAAGATATGTTAGGGAGAACTATGATCCGCACACAGGTGTTGGTGAAGAACAACATGCATCCGCTCGGTTTTACCATTGGGGTGGCTTGCTGGGATTAATGAGTTTGATTGAAGAGCAACATGTAGAAAATACATATCAATCAAAGATTTTGGAAGAATGAGAAAAAGCATTGGAAATGAATTTCTTCAAATAACGGTCTCAAGTAAAGGTGCTGAACTAACCAGTATCTTTTCCCAAAGAACAGGAATTGAATACCTGTGGCAGGGAAAATCGGAACGATGGGAAGGTAAATCACCGGTGTTGTTTCCCATCATTGCCAGTCTTGAAAACAACAAATACCAGGTTGGGAATGAAATTTACCAGATGGGCATCCATGGATTTGCCATGCATAAGAAATTCCAGTTTATTAGTGAAGAACAAAATTCTCTGACTTTTCAATTGGCGCATGACTTTTCAACAATCAAGGCGTATCCGTATAGGTTTTTGCTTACTGTTGTTTATACCCTCGATGGAAATACGGTTCATACCGTTTACAAGGTTAATAATCTTGATGATAAAACCATCTGGTTTTGCATCGGTGGGCACCCCACATTTGCTTGTCCATTAGAACAACATTTATCCTTTACCGATTACTACTTGAAGTTTGACAAAAAAGAAAAAGCCAACCGGCACCTGATGACAGGTGCCCTGATGAACGGGCAAACAGAACCATTCCTACAGAATGAAACCAAAATTCCGTTGCATAAAGACTTGTTCAAAGAAAATGCCATCATCCTGAAGAATCTAATGTCTGACAATGTAACCCTGCAGTCGGATAAGGGTATTTGTTCTGTACGGCTGTCCATTTCCGGGTTCCCACACGTGGGTATTTTTTCCTACGCGGATTCGAAAGAGGATAAATACATTTGTGTAGAACCCTGGCACGGCATTCCCGGCGTAATGGGAAAAGAAAAATATTTACAGGATAAAGAAGGCATTCTAATGATTGATAAAGGCGACGAGTTTTTTACCAGCTTCAGTATTGAAATACTGGAAGAATAATTGGATATGGCAATTATTTGTTAAAAAGTAAAATTATTTTTTGTTCACGATAAAAAAACCACCGTCTCTGACGGTGGTAATATCTTTGTTTTGCGAATTTCGGATTCCTGCTGAAGTTTTTGAATCTCGCAATAGCTTTTTACACATGATTCTTCAAGGTACATCTCCGTTCATCAGTGAGTGCATTAATCACTGGTAATTCTATATTCCATGTTTTGTTCATAATCTTCCAGGTTATTAAATGAATACTGGTATGTCATCGGCACAATCTCATTATATTCATTCACGGAAGCATTTGACAGACACGCATCGATGATTCTTTTTCCGGTTTGCAGAAGTTCCGGTTGCAAATATTTTTGCAGTTCTTCTTTAATGAATTTCTGCAATTGTTCAGCACCGGCATCGTAGCCTTCTGTGCCCACTTCAGCCTGGTTGTATACTTTTAAAAATCTCGATGGTATTTTTGAACCCTCAATGGTCAGATAGTTAAGCTCATATCCGAGTAATGGGCATCGTGCCGGTTGATACTGATCACTTTTTAGTTTTGCAACACCCCTGCGTGTAAGGTATTCCCGCATAAGCAACTGAGGTTTAAATCCTACCTGCCAAACCCCTATGTTCTGGTTGGGAACCAGTGTAAATGTAGTCCGTGGTGTTTCGATGATTTGTTTCAGTAATAAATTGGCATGTATGATTCTTTTTCCTGTTGCAAAAGGCCAATATGACCCTACACCCTCGCTTTGCATACTTCCGGTTCCGACTATGCTGGGATTGTTATGCCCCCGTGGTGAAACCAGCCGCCAGAGCCAGGCAAGTGCTGGAGGCAGAATATGGAACAGACCTACAATGCCATATGTAGGGTTTTCCTTTGAACAATTCGGTGTTCGTATTCCAAAACTTCGGATATCAACCGACACTGGTTTATCAACAATATTTCGGACTGTTTTCCGTGGTAAAACAACTCTTGGATTCGGGCATGGTTTGCCGGGTTCATCTTCGATATGTTCCCAAATCAAAGCAGTTGAATCCGGTTTGGTGTCAATATTCAGGAAAAGCAACTGTTTGCTGGGATGGATGGTTGTTTTCTCAAGAAAAGGATCATCACCATATTGACGCACACTGTCAACCCGAACGAACCATGCATTTTCGGCATCAATGATCCGCAACTTCCCGTCTGTACGTTGCAGTGAGGGATGACAAAAGGCCATATCATCGGCTACCGGATTAAAATGGCAAAACCTGGGTATAGTTATAAATCTTTCTTCATCGGTAAATTTATTCCGTCCAAGCAATACCCGTCCATCGGGCTCCCTCAGAATATGCTGATGTAATTCACTTTTACCTCCGCCACTGGCTCCCTCATGCATGAAGGTTGTGATATTGTCATAAGGACTAACTGATTGAACAGCAGAACAGTGTGCTGTCACCCAGTTTTCGCGTTCACCCTGTGTAAGTAAAACACCATACAATCCTTTTTTGGCACTTGGTCCGGGATACAGGTTGTAAGAATATAACTCATGGATGTTATCGGTACGTTTATGAACAACCACTTGCTTCCCATCAAAATGGGTATGTCGAAATACGGGGGCTACATAAATCACTGACTTTATTTCTGCCCCCTCTTTCAATTCGTCAACTGCTGTTATTTCCTGCAACATGGACAGCCCCATTGCAAAAAAGGCCGCATTAGCAGGGGCAATAGCGATACCAAGTGAACCAATATTTATTCTACCGGCAAAATAAAAAAACACAGCCAGGTCCTGTTCCTTCATCCATTGAAATGTCTCTTCCTGCAAAGAAGAAAAATTATATCCGTATTTTTCTTTAAATGTTTTCTTATCCGTGGGCTTGTCATCTGCAATGGCCATGGTACCCGGATCCCTCCGCCGCATATATGGTTCAGTGTAATTGGCCGAAATACCATTTTTTACGCGTTGTACTATTGCTTCAACATATTCACCCTTACCCGGGATGTCATATGCAACCTTAAATTCATTGTTTTCCAGTCCGTTCGTTGATGCAATGGCTAGATCTTCTGTGCTGTTAAATATCGTCATACTTTTACAAGATTCCAGTAAGTTGACGATATTCTCAGGTAACTGAATGTCTTTTTGTTGAAGAGTTTGTATTAGATTACTCATAAATCAGTTGTTATGTTTTAACATTTTATAAATTCTGTCTCACGCTATACCTATGATGTTAATACCCATATTAATTCTGAAATACCGCTATTTATATTTATTACCTCATGATGATTGTTCGAATAGAAATAAAAACTATCTCCAATGAGCAAATCATAGCTATTCTCCTCCAATTGAATGTTAACAGCGCCATTGGTCAAATAAATAAATGAATGGCCGGGATGTTTGGTCATGATATCTTTCGCATCCGAATGCATAATAAACTCCATTGCATACGTTTCCATTTTTTTAATCGGGTCGGGATGTGATAGCAGGTAAAGCCTGGTGCCTGTATTGTTCGCTTTTACAAATTTTCTTTCTGTACTTTTAATTATGGGATTTCTGGTGACCGTTTCATGTTCACCAATGATTTCCCCGACGGTGGTATGTAAACGATCGGCAATGGTTTTCAAGTGAAAAATAGATGGAAATGCCTTGGCATTTTCAATTTGTGAAAGGGCGCTTGCACTGATTCCCACCTGCTTTGCCAAATCATTGAGTTGCAGGTGCAGACTTTCCCTCCTTCGTTTTATCCGTTCGCCAAGTCGCTTCATATTTCAAATTTACATCGGTGAAAGTACACAAAAAATACCTAATAATAAAGTATCATTAAATTAATTAAGTAAAATTTAATTATTGCTTCATGTGTATTCACAGAAAGGTATTTCGTTTTAATAGGCTATGCAGCCAAGTGTTTTGTGGGTTTTGCCTTTTTAAAAGATATTGAGGGTAGGACGCTTATTGTTTGATGTGGAAAGGGGCAGCCGTTGGACAAAAGAAAAATCGCTTTCCCGGTATTCCTATATTGACCTCAAGCCCTTTGTAAATGAGTAGTTTTCAAAATATCTGAACAGACGTTTAATGAAATCGCTGGAATAACCTTGATGTTTTGCTATACCTTCATCTTTGTTTCTGACAGATACCTGAATCATTCACCTGTGCTGGCAATTCAATGCCTGAAAACGGAATACTTGCATGTGTGTTTTTTATTGTATCTTTAAATCAAAATTACAAGCCAATGAACGACTTTAGACTAACAATCAGCATTCTATTTATTTCTGTGCAATTGTCATTTGCCGGGATTTACCCAACAGCACTGACTTGTGAATATATGACCAACCCCACCGTGGTTGATGTAGCACAACCACGGCTTGGATGGATGAATATTGCCGATGAAAACGAACGGGGACAGGAGCAAACTGCCTGGCAAATACGCGTGGCAAGCACAAAGGAACAGCTTAAAAAGCCGGATTTCTGGGACAGTAAAAAAGTTAAAGGTATACAATCAACACGGATTGTTTATAGTGGTAAACCCCTTGCGTCCCGTCAGAATTGCTGGTGGCAGGTCCGGGTTTGGGATAAAAATGACACCCCCTCCGGTTGGAGTGAGCCGGCATACTGGCATATGGGAATTTTAACTAAGGATGAATGGCAGGCAACCTGGATAGGTGCACCCTGGCAGGGCGAAGAGGCTATACCAAAACCCTCAAATCCATTTGCTCCCAAACCTGTGGAAATGCCGCCACCAGCGCCTATGCTTCGAAAAGTTTTCGAAATTACCAAACCTGTAAAAGAAGCGGTTGCTTATGTTACCGGGCTGGGTTACTTTGAGTTTTATATGAATGGTGAAAAAGTTGGTGATGATGTATTGGTACCCAATCAGACAAACTATGGTAAGCGTCCTTCATTAATTGATCAGGGCATACCTGTTCCTGATGATTTCTCGGCTTACAAGGTTATGTACCTTGCATACGATGTAACCAATATAGTGAATCAGGGCAGGAATGTTGTCGGCAGTATCCTGGGAAACGGTTTTTACAACCCTTCAAAGTTCTGGGCAATGGGATACGGCACTCCCCGGTTTATCGGACAAATACATGTTACATACAACGATGGAACCGAAGACATTATAACAACGGATAAAAGTTGGAAAGCTTCAAAAAGCCCCATTGTTATGGATATGGTTTATTACGGGGAACATTATGATGCCCGCCTGGAGCAATCCGGTTGGTGCAAAACGGATTTTGATGATTCGGAATGGGAGCAGGTAGCCGTGCGAAAAGCTCCGGAAGGTGATTTGGTGGCACATACTGCATATCCGGATAAGGTGATTGAGCGTCTAAAGCCTGTTCATATTGAAAAAATGTATGATGACATTTACCGGGTTGATTTTGGTGTGGAGGTTTCAGGATGGATAAATCTTCAAAACATTGAAGGTCCGGAAGGTCATAAAATTGAAATTAAATATCTGAGTAATGAATTTTCAGGTGATAATTCCTATATCTTTAAAGGTAAAGGCATTGAAAATTATGCCGCACGGTTTAACTGGTTTATTTTTCGTGCAGTGGAAATTAAAAACTGGCCGGGGGTGTTGCAACCAGAGCAAATTACGGCTGAGGTAGTGAACACAAAAATTGAGAAAACAGGGATTTTTGAAACATCCTACACATTGTTGAATGAAATAAATGCAATATGGCAACGAAGTCAAACAGACAATATGCATGGAGGAATAGCAAGTGACTGCCCCCATCGCGAACGTTCTGCTTATACAGGTGACGGCCAGGTAGCCTGTGAAACCGTAATGCATAACTTTGATGCGCGTAATTTTTATCACAAATGGATACATGATATCATTGATGCCCAAATTGTTGAAACAGGTTATGTACCCAATGGTGCACCCTGGCAACCCGGGTGTGGAGGCGGGGTGGCCTGGGGAGCGGCTATCAGCATCATGCCATGGCAGTTTTATCTGCAGTATGGATCGAAAGATATCCTTGAGGATTCATATGAACCGATGAAAAGGTATATTGAATACATGAAGAACTGGGTCAATGAGGAAGGAATCATGCATCATCAGCGGGTTGGGAAAGACGGTAAAATACTAAAATGGTTTAATCTTGGTGAATGGGTTACACCAGGTGATCTGCCCCCGGATGAACTTGTACATACTTTCTATTTTTGGCAATGTGCTCATATTACAGCAAAAACAGCAAGGGTGCTTGGTAACAAGAAAGATGCAAAAACCTATACTGCACTTGCTGAAACAACCCGGAAAGCATTCCAGAAAAAGTTTTTTAATGCGGAGACAGGTAGTTATGGCAACGCAGGTGCGAATATTTTCGCACTGAAAATGGGTGTGCCTGACGATCAGTATCCAAAAGTTATTTTAGCCTTAAAAACCAATCTAAACAATAATAAAGGCCACCTGGATACGGGTATTTTTGGCACTCGCTTTTTCTTTGAAATCCTGTCAGAAAACGGACTGCACGAGGAGGCTTATGAGGCCATGGTTAAAACAGATGAACCTGGTTACGGCCGTTGGATAGAACTGGGAGCCACAACAACACGTGAGAATTGGAGCCAGGGTGGTTCGCATAACCATCCCATGTTTGGAGGCGGTTTAAGCTGGCTATACAAAAACCTGGCAGGAATGAGGATTGATCCTGAACAACCGGGATATCGGCACATTGTTTTTAAGCCGCAGCCTGTTGATGATTTGTCTTATGTTATTTTTAAAAACCAAACGGTTTATGGTATGGCCGGAATTCATTGGAAGCAAAACGACAATCGGTTTGAAATGAATATTCAGGTTCCTGTTGGGACAGGTGCTACAGTTTATGTGCCTTCGGATGAGAATGATACAATTCTTGAATCAGGGAAGCCGGCTGGAGAGTCGGAATTAATTACAAGTAGCGGGTATGTTAACGGATACACTATCTATCAGGTAAAAAGCGGTAACTATAAATTTATGGTGAATTAAAACGTTCATATGTTGAATTGAATGTGTTGCGTTTGTGTTTATAAACCGTTTCAGTATGCAGTTGTTTTTTGACTTTTGTCAAACGATCGCACATTCTGTAATCTATATTTTTATATCATGTTTAATTTGATGGCACATTTGAATCCCGGGAACACCTTTGCCTGAACGTTTCTTTCGTTCACAACATTATTGATGGTGCACCTGCCGCGCGATTCATAAACCAGTTTATTGAAACAGTAAAAAGAGGTACATTTATTATAACCAGGCCAGACTGAGACAAAAAAGAATGAATGAGGAAGGCAAGAAAACAGCATTTGAAAGTTATGCCAAAGCTGTTGCATTATGGGATTTGGAATATAAGGAAGATTTTGTACAAACCGAATATGGTCAGTCGCACCTGTTTATCCCCGGTGATGAAACAGACCATCCGCCAATTGTCGGACAAGTTATCTGAGATAATTACAGAGG
>CAZAMT010000024.1:0-26686 GCA_964486145.1 uncultured Bacteroidales bacterium | reverse complement strand
TCAAAACCAGCTTGAAATGCCTGTAATTTTGAGTAGTGGTTGATTTTTTCTGACTAAAATTCTGCAATAACGGTTTGAGTAGCTTTGGATTTTTGATTTAGCCCGGCTTTGATTTTTGTTCCTAATGGTAGAAATAGATCCACACGTGATCCGAATTTAATGAATCCCATTTCTTTTCCTTGTTCAACATCCATTTGTTCTTCTGCATATGTAACTATTCTCCTTGCAACAGCTCCGGCAATCTGACGGATTAATATTTCTTTTCCATCAGACGTTTCAACCACCACGGTACTTCGCTCATTTAATAAAGATGATTTTGGATGCCAAGCAACAAGATATTTCCCGGGATGGTATTTATAGTATTTTACTTTTCCGCTAACGGGATAATAATTTACATGCACGTTGAGGGGACTCATAAAAATAGAAACCTGGATACGTCTGTCTTTAAAATATTCAGTTTCTTCAGTTTCTTCAATTACAACTAAAACGCCATCAGCAGGAGCATAAATTTTCTTATTATCAACGATCATTTCACGTTGAGGCACTCTGAAAAACCAAAGAATGAGAGCGAAAAATACCAGTGAAGCAGTTAAAAACGGTACCGTAACGTGCAGGTTTCCTTTTGACAGGTAATAAATCAATGCATTTAGTGCAATCAGAAAAATGAAAATGGAAATGCTAATTTGTATACCTTCCTTATGAATCATGATGTGTTATGGTTTAAAAATATAAACATATGCAAATACAGCAGGTAATGCAAGCAAAATGGAATCAAAACGGTCAAGAAACCCCCCATGACCGGGAAACATGTTCCCCGAATCTTTTACTTTAAGAGCACGTTTTATAACCGATTCCGTAAGATCCCCAAAATTTCCGGCAGTCACTATCAAAAAGGCAATGATCATCCAGTCAAATGGCGAAAAACCTATCGGGAAAATCTTTTCAAGTAAAAGGGACAGACCAATAGTAATCAGTCCTCCACCGAGTAGTCCTTCCCAGGTTTTTTTTGGCGAAATTCGTTCCATCAGTTTTGTTTTACCAAAGGCCAAACCGCTCAGGTATGCGAAAGTATCATTTGCCCAAAGTAGAATAAAAAAGGCCATGATTATCCCGGAGTTATAACTGCCCGAGTAAAAAGCGATGTGTATTGACAAGGATAACGGAATAGCAATATATGCAATACCAAGAATAGTGATGCCAAACTTTACCAAAGGGGATTGACCGGATTTGTCATAAATAAGAGAAATGGGAATGGTAAGATATAAAAGGATGAGCAAAGCATAACCTATTTTGATATGAAAAGAATAACTGAGAAACATCAGAATGAAAACGGAAAGGCCAAGGATGATTCCTATAACCCTAAATGACGGGAACTTATGTTGTTGAAGAAGGCCATAGAATTCCTTTAATGTTCCGAAGAGGATTACAATAAAAAGCAATGCAAAACCGATTTCACCGAGGTATAAAGATCCTAAAATTACCACTACAAAGAGGAAGCCGGTTATGGTTCGTTGAAGAAAATTATTCAATCGTTGAGAGATTTTAAAATGTTTTTAGCTTTAATTACGTTGTTCTGTTTTACATGAACCTCAATATCACCGACATGATAAAACGAATCTCTTTTGTTCATTAAAACTGCTTCTATGTTGCTTTGCTCCAATACTTGCTTTGCAAGTTCTGCCCGATAAGGTTGGGAAGTTAAGAAAACGGCCACCCAATCATTTCCCATGGTTTAATTTTCACTTAAGTTTTGTTTTCGTTCGCCTTCTCTTTCAATTGTTGTCCTTTTGACGTTCGTTTTTTATTACTACCTGAAGACTTTTCCTCGCCATTTTTTCCTGTAGCAGATGTTTTTGAAGCTGTTGTTGTTTTTTTGCTGGCATAGGTCCTTTTGGATGTCGAAGCTTTTTTAGCGCCAGCAGTCTCTTTTTTTGCTTTTTTCACAAGGGGTTCATCTGAAACTTCTCTTTTTCCGAAAATCGCTTCCAGGTCCTCCGAAAAGACCACCTCTTTTTCAAGTAGTTTGTCCCCGAGTTTAATCAAACCTTCCTTATTTTCGGAAAGAACTTTTCTTGCACGTATAAACTGTTCTTCTACGATTCTTTTTGATTCATCATCAATCATCTGGGCGGTTTTTTCACTGTAAGGTTTTGTGAAATTATATTCCGACTGACCGGTTGAATCGTAATAACTCAGGTTTCCCATTTTATCACTTAATCCGTAATAGGTAACCATCGCGTAAGCCTGTTTTGTAACCCGTTCAAGGTCGTTGAGGGCACCGGTTGAAATTTCACCGAACATGACATCTTCAGCCGCTCGTCCTCCCAACGCTGAGGCTATTTCGTCAAGTAATTGATTGGTTGTTGTAATTTGCCTTTCTTCAGGTAGATACCATGCTGCACCAAGCGCTCTACCCCTGGGAATAATGGTGACTTTGACAAGAGGGTTCGCGTGTTTTAGCAACCAACTAACAACAGCATGTCCTGCTTCATGGTAGGCTATGGTGCGTTTTTCTTTTTGAGTGATAATTTTGTTTTTTCTTTCCAGGCCTCCAATAATTCGGTCGATGGCATCGAGAAAATCCTGACGCTCGACAATCTTTTTGTCTTTTCGGGCAGCAATCAAAGCAGCTTCATTGCAAACATTAGCAATGTCAGCACCCGAAAAACCCGGTGTTTGCTTTGCAAGGAAATCAACATCCATTTCTTTGGATATTTTTATGGGATCCAGATGAACATTAAAAATTTCTGCTCTTTCGTTCATGTCAGGCAGTTCAACATGGATCTGCCGATCAAACCGACCGGCTCTGAGCAGTGCTTTGTCAAGCACGTCAGCGCGATTGGTTGCAGCAAGAATGATAACTCCTACATTTGAGGCAAAGCCATCCATTTCGGTAAGTAGCTGGTTCAAAGTATTTTCGCGCTCGTCATTGGATCCAAAATTTGCATTTTTGCCACGAGCACGACCAATAGCATCAATTTCATCGATAAAAACAATGCAAGGTGCTTTTTCCTTTGCTTGTTTAAATAAATCCCTAACCCTTGAGGCTCCAACACCAACGAACATTTCCACAAAGTCAGACCCCGACATCGAAAAGAAAGGTACATGTGCTTCGCCTGCTACTGCTTTCGCGAGCAAGGTTTTACCTGTACCCGGGGGGCCAATCAAAAGTGCACCTTTCGGTATTTTTCCACCAAGCTCCGTGTATTTTTTAGGATTTTTCAGGAAATCTACAATCTCCTTAATTTCCACCTTGGCCTCTTCAAGTCCTGCTACATCTTTAAAATCAACCTTAACGTTGGATTCCTTATCAAATAGTTTAGCCTTGGATTTTCCGACATTAAACAGACTGGAAGCACCTCCGGCTCCACCGGCTGCACCACTCATTCTTCTGAATATGAAAAGCCATATGGCAACCAGAATAACAATTGGTAAAATCCAGCTTAGTAAATCTCCGACAATGTTGGGCCTTGTATCACTTCCGGCATAAATAATATCTTCTTCGGGTTTACCTTCCTGTGCTTTAGCCAACCTGCGTTCAAATCCTTCAACCGTAGCAATATCAAATACATAATGAGGGCCTGTTTTGTGAAACGTATTGAGTCCTTTATCCTGAATGTCCCGGTATTTTTCCTGATGCAGACGATCTTCCTTGATGTAAACCTCGACACTTTCTTTGTTAACCACAACAACCCTTGCAACATCTCCTTGTTCAAGCATCTGATTTTTAAATCTTGATTCAGAAATATGAACAGGGCTGTTCCCTACGCTCAGAAATTGAATGGATAAAATAGCAATGGCTATTAAACCATAAATCCAGTAAACATTGAATTTTGGTTTGTTATTTTGTTGATTGTTTTTATCCTGTCCGTTGTTATTTTGCTTTTGTTGATTTTGCTTATTATTATTCATTTTTATGTCCTCAACTTAATATTCTGATTCAATTTTGTCAATGGTAGCATCTGCCCAAAGATCTTCCAACTTGTAAAAATTCCGGTATTCTTTTTGAAAAATATGAACAACGATATCCGCATAATCAAGCAATACCCACTGGCAATTATCCAAACCTTCTTTGTGCCATGCTTTTTGGTTTTGTTCTTCAAAAACAGTATCCTGAACCGATTCTGCAATGGCATTCACCTGGGTGTTTGATTCCGCATGACAAATGATGAAATTTTGGCAGAAAGAATTCTGAATTTCTGATAAATTAATATTTATTATTTCTTGTCCCTTTTTTCTTTTTATTCCTTCCAATATACTTGCTAACAATAATTCTTTACTATTATTAATCATGCATTAAATTTAGTCACAAATGTAATCATTTAAAAAAACTCTTTAAACTATATTTGACCCACCCGGGTTTAATTGAATTAAAATCCTGTGAGCTATAAGATAACAGTCCATTGATTGTATTGTTTTCAATTTTTATACCAATTTTATGCCATGGAAGAAAAGCTGGGAAATACCATTTACCGATTATCAGAAATCGACTCTACAAACACCTATGTTCATCAACTGTTGGAGGAAAATCAAATACAACACGGAACTGTTGTGATCAGCTCAAATCAGACTAAGGGAAGGGGTCAGGGAGAGAATACATGGGAGAGTGAAGAGGGAAAAAACATGATCATGAGTTTGTATTTGGAACCTCATTTTTTACCACCTGACAAACAATTTTATATTACCATTTTTGTCACACTCGCGCTTCATGATTTATTGTCAGAATATGCAGATGGATTTCAAATAAAATGGCCCAATGATTTGTTGCATCAATCCCATAAAATCTGCGGTGTATTGATTGAAAATGCTATATCAGGAAGTTTGTTGTCTGCATCGGTTGTCGGTGTCGGCTTAAACGTTAACCAGACTTCTTTCCCAAAAAAAGTGAAAAACCCCACATCGTTAGCTCTCGTTCGTGGTACAGCAGTTAAAATTGAGGATTTGCTTGAGCGGTTTATTGATAAACTGAATTTCCGGTATCAGCAATTTTCCAACCAAAAATTTGGTTTACTTAAATCAGAGTATTTGAAACGGGCTTACCTTTTAAATGAAAATCATGAATTTATATCCAATCATGGTAACATTTCGGGAAAGATTACCGATGTGCTTGATACAGGTGAACTTGTTTTTCAAAAAACCGGTCAACCTGAGCCTGTATTGTTTTCCTTTAAAGAAATTGAGTTTCCTGTTATTGAAAGCTAACTTGTTCCAGGTGGTTTACCAGGGTATCAACAAACTGTTTCAGTGGCTTTTTAGCCATCATTTCAACCATCGGGTTTAATTGAGGTTCAACGGTTATTTTTACCCTTGCATCATTTTCAGTAACCTGTTTTAACTGTATCCAAAGGGAGAAGTCAAATGTTGTTTGTTCATCTGACTGAATTTTTACCAGTTTTGGCCTTTCTTTTTCCACAATTTTCAGACCGGCCCTGCCAATCCCGGGTACCGAAAAGGAACAACTCTCGGTATCCGATTTAAAATCTTTGACCTTGTCCTGGGGAATTAATCCTTTAAAATTATTGAAGTCCGTTAAAAATTCAAATGCTTTTTCGTCTTTTCCATTTAACTTTCCTATCCTGCTTTCAATTTTCATAAGTTTCAAATTTGGGGGATATGGGATATGATCTTAGCCTTATTAATTAATTTCGTTGACCTCCCCGAAAAAATATCGGGGCAGGCAGTCCTTCCCCGATAAATCAGGGCAAGTTGTCCCCGGTTCATAAATTATTTACAACCGACATTGTTTATTATATTTTTATTCGTTTTTATTTTTTGTAAATCCATCTTTCAGGTGATTCCCGCCAGGCCTTGAGTAAATCTAACTGTGATTTTTCAATAAACCCTGTTTCAAGTGAAAGCTTAAGCAGGGCCTGGTAATCACTAAGGGTATGCAGAGAGCAATGGTGTTTGCTAAAGTTTTCCTCAGCAACAGGAAAACCATAGGTGAAAGTTGCTACCATTCCCAATACATTTACACCTGCATCACGAAGTGCCATAACTGCTTTCAGGCTGCTGCCACCTGTGGAAACCAAATCTTCAATAACTACAATTCTCTGGTTTTCGGCTGTTTCACCTTCAATTTGATTTTTTGTGCCATGTGATTTCGGTACAGATCGTACATAAACAAATGGTAATCCGAGCTTTTCGGCAACCAAGGCACCTTGTGCGATGGCACCAGTTGCAACTCCGGCAATCGCTTCTACATCCATAAAATTTTCATTAATTACCGTGAGGTATGCATTGGTTATTTCAGATCGAATTTCAGGGTACGACAGTGTTATCCGGTTGTCGCAATAGATGGGTGATTTCCATCCGGAGGCCCAGGTAAAAGGTTTTGTTGGTTCTAACTTAATTGCTTTACTTTGCAGTAGTAGTTCAGCAATTTTTTGTTTCATATTTTTCATTCACCAAATGTATAAAGTTTTTTTTAACGACCGAATACTATATCTTGCAAACAGTTTTCCAAAAACCAGTGATAACCCGTACGATGAGGTAATAAAGTACGAAAACCACGAAATGTTGCGAAAAACAATTTCAAATTTTGAACAAGCAGATACACCAAATTTATTGATTTATTTTGAGGATGCTGATTACCTCTTTCGTCAGTTTGCCTCGTATTATTCGCTGGTAAAAGCTGCGGGTGGAATAGTATCGAATCCTGACAATCAAGTATTACTGATTTTTAGAAGAGGCAAATGGGATTTACCCAAAGGAAAAAATGAACGGGAAGAAACCCTTGAACAAACAGCCATTCGTGAAGTGTCTGAGGAGACAAACCTGCAGGATTTAACATTGAATGGTTTTATCACAGACACATATCATACCTATTACATTGGCAACAATGCTGTTTTGAAGCAAACCAGGTGGTATCATCTCTCAAACAGTGGCAAGGATGTTCTGATACCACAGGTTAATGAAGATATTACCCATGCAGTCTGGGTTTCAACGGATCAACTGAAGGATTATTATCAAAACATGTTCAATTCCATCATTGAGGTATTGGAGAAATCAGGCAAAATTGGTTAGGGATATTGGCCCTATTTGCTTTAACCATTGATGATTCTGATTGCACAATTTGAACATTTAGCAAACATCCATATGATTCAGATGAAATTTATGGAAGTTTTTTTTGTTGATTATACAATTCACCGCTATCCCGCATAATTTCAAACAATCGTTCACCAAAATTTTCTGATGGTGATGGGGCGGGGGAGAGCAATAAATTTCCATCGGGTCCTATCAGGAAATAGGTTGGAAATCCCCTGATGTCGTAATCTTTCAAAACTGATGGTTGAGATGCATAATGTACAAAAATCCACTCATAATCATACCTGTCAATACATTTTTGCATGGTATTGAATTTTTCATCAACGACAACGGTCAAAACCTTAAAATTTTTAATGGTAGGGCTAATGCGTTGCAAAAACCGGTCAATACTTCCAAATTCGTTAAAACATGAATAACTCAGGCATGAGCAAAAGTTCAAATACACGTAATTACCTTTCAGTGAATCAAGGGTCACCAGGATACTGTCTTTATCATAAAGCTGGAAGGAGGGTGGTGCATAGCCGATTAGTAGTTTTGATATTTTTTCTTTGATGTTTTTTGCAATTTCTTTATGGATTTGGATGTCTGTTTGCAAATAAATGGAATCAAGTATTGCCATAATGGCAGACCTGGAAAATTCATCGGAATAAAATTCATCATGAAGCGATTTAAGGGCAACCAGTTCTATCAGGGTATCGTTTTCAAGCACGTTGTCTTCGGACAACGTTTTTCTGAGGTCGGTCCAGCTTTTGTTTTTGGAAATATCCGTAAAAATTGTTTTACCATAATCTGTTCTTGAAAAAAAACTAAAGTACTTGTCGTATACTTTATTGAACAGTTCCATGTAGGCAACATTGTAATAATGTACCGGTTCATCAAGGAAAAACTGGTCAGAGATGTGCCTTGATTTTTTCTGATAAGCCATATACCTTAAGAAACCAAACCTGTATTTCATATACGTATTAAAATACGGTGATTCGATGTTGAGGTACGGAGCTTTTATTGACTGTATAGCCGAATCCATGGCTGTAAAATCATTTTCAACCATAACATTGGTAACATGTTTCCTGAAATATGGTTGGTAAGAGCTTTCAAATGATTTGATAAGAAAATTCAAATCATTCATCTCCGAGTTTTTAATCCCGACATGGATATTACGTTCCTTAAAAAATGGATTGAGAATCTGAGCTGTTGTTTTTTTCTTTTTTGGCGGAAGCACAATTTCGTAAGTTTTGCCTGGTTCAGCATATAGAAAAGCGTGGAAGATACCAAGATCAGAAAAAACATATCTGATTTTATCAAGGTCGAATGTAGCTTTAAAATTACCATTCTTATCTACTTTAGGACTGGCCATTACCTGCACATGATTTGTAATTCGGTTGTGATAGGTTGAAAATGTAATTTCCTCTCCGGCAAAGGATGGCGCCTTGCCAAAGATGGTAACTTCGGATGAAAAAGCATTTGTCCATGTTATGATGTGGAAGCAAAGAATTAAAATGATGTATCTGAATTTCATGTACCCGGTAAATAGTTTTTATAATTTATATTTTCTGGAATGAACCTGCTGGCATCTCCATCATGACGGATAATATCTCGAACAATTGACGAATTGATGGGTGTATATTCCGGGGTTGTTAGGATGAATACCGATTCAATCTCCGGGGCCATCGACTTATTAACCTGGGCAATCGCACGTTCATATTCAAAATCTGCTGCCGTTCGCAATCCTCTAAGTATGTATTGTCCCTTCACCGATTGACAATATTCTACGGTTAGTCCCATGTAACTATCTACCAATATGTTTTCCTCGTCCCGGAAAATATCATTGATCATTTTGATTCTATTGGTTAGTGGGATGAACCCGCTTTTGTTGGAATTATAACCAATTGCAATGATAATTTTATCAAACAAAGAGAGACCTCGCATAACAATTGACTTATGCCCAACGGTAAAAGGATCAAACGACCCAGGGAAAACGGCTATTTTATCCATTTTATTTTATTTCCTTTTCTTTTTGCGAACTTACAAATAAAATGTTTCCCATGTTTTGGTATCCGGTAAATAAATCAGCCCCTTTTGACTTCAATAATTCTTTTCGGAAACCAACAATGGTCAGATCAGCTTCGTTGGAGTTTTCAGCAATCATTGTTTTGTTTCCCTTTTCTTCGATTGCCGGTATTAACTGGATATTACCTGGAGAAATGGGCAAACGGCCTGATTTGATCAAATCCAGCAGGTTTTTTCTCCTCTCTTCAAGTTCTTGTTCTTTGTAAATAGCAAATATTTTAATGTACCCGTTGCGCCATTCAGGGTGTCCAAGAATAATATATCCCAACAAGATCATCAGGTTTGCATTTTCAAAATCGAAACTGGTAATCCAAATATGGATTTCCTTTCGATAACCAAACCCTTTGTAGGAAGTATTTAAGATGCAAATATCAAATCCTGCGGACTGTATCAACGAATAATTTTTCATTGGTTCGTTCAGGTTTTCAGGATCGGTTCTTGAAAATTCAAACAGAATCATGTTGTTTCCTTTCCCTGAGATACCTGAAAGTTGAATTACCTGGGCAATGGCAGATGTATAGGAAGGGCTGACCAGGGTGTCAATGTAAACCTTGTTTTTAGTTCCAGCCGCAAGGTTGATCAATTTTTCAAGGATATTCTTCGATTCGGTTGCCGTTTGCTTGGATAAATATCCTTCAATGTAATGAATATATGTGCCAAAACCATATTTAAAGGAAAGCCATCGCAGCAAATCGAACGCGCCACGGCGTTTGAATGAATCCCTGGAAATGCAGATTACAAATGGGCGCCAGTAATTATCATAGTCTTCTTTATTGGCACGTTGAGCAAAAATTTGCAATTGCCTTGTCATTTGAAAAATCACGCCCTTAAACAAGCGCGCAAGTCCGCGCCTCCCATCTTTTGCTTCACTGATAAGATAGTAGATGGTACCCATAATAATCAGCGAAATAATGGCATATGGCAGGTTCATTTTAAACATCAGCCATAACGATAAAGCTGCCCCAATTCCGGATAAATACCACGATGACCGAAACTTTGGCCGGTATGCCGGGTCGGCTGCAAAATGCTCAAGCAATGAAATCAAGCAGATCGCACCATACGTTACCATGAAGAACATGGATATGATTTGAGCAACAAAATCAATATCTCCCACAGCAATAAAAATGAAAGCGATGAGCACGCTTAATGCGGAAGAGTTAACAGGTTCGTTATCACCAGGCTTTCCTTTTGAAATCCATTTATTAATTGAACCTGCAGGCAGAATATCATCAGCGCCAATGGCCTGGAGTGTCCGTGGAGCAACCAAAATGGAACCGATGGCAGAAGAAAGTGATGCGGCAGCAAGACCAATAGGAATGATGGGGCCCCAACTCGCAATTTTCTGCATGATAAGCTGATCTGAGGCCATTTCTTCCGGAGTTACTGATAGTGTTAATTTAAAGGCAACTGCAATATAAACAACAATGCCCACCAACGTAGCCAGGATGGTTCCCCTCGGAATGGATTTTGTCGGGTCGCGCAAATCACCGGATAAGCCCAGGCCTGCTGCGAGTCCTGTGAAAGCGGGAAAAATTATAGTGAAAACATAAAAAAATGAATCTGGATTAGCAACAGAATCATAAATATCAATTTCCTGAAATTTACCTTCCGACTCACCCATGAAAAAGAATATCAGCGAGGTAAAGAGTATGGCAACAACTCCGTACAAGGCTTTCATACCAACATTTGCACCTCTGCGTAATACAATAAAACCGAGCACAGTCATGGCAGGGATGCTGATAAACCGGTTATCGATGTAATTGACATTGATCCGGTCCGCCAGGTATACCAGAATTGGATCAAAAGCTTCTGCAAGTGCTATAATGTAAAATGCAACACTGATGGCCTGCGAAAAGAACAAGGAAAGACCAATGGTTCCGCCAATATTTAATCCAAATGAACGTGAAATGATATAGTAGGCCCCTCCACCCATCACGCGCTGATTGGTAGCAATTTCAGCAACAGCCAGAGCCGTGGGAATGGTAACCAGATGACCGAGGAGGATGATTCCGATGGTTCCTATGAGGCCAACGTGAGCTACCGCATATCCAAAACGCAGGAACAAAATCGCTCCAAGAATAGTGGAAATGGTCGTCATAAAAACGGCCATGGTACCGAATGTTGCTTGCTTGTTTACCAGTGTTTTTGCCATTTTTTACATAAACAGGTTTATTACATCACTCATATGTTCCAACACCGGTACCTTTGATTTCGAAAGCCGTTGCCTGGTTTGATGGCCATCTGAGATTAATACCACCTGGCAGCCCATTTTCGAGGCAACCTCCCAGTCATGCAAAGTATCTCCAATCAGCAAGGTATCTTCCGGGATGATTTTTTCCTTTTCAAAAAGTCTTTCTGCAACCGTTAGTTTTCCTTCTGCAAACTTATCGGACGAACCATAAATTGATTTAAAGTAGTGTTTGATTCCTTTCTGGTAAATTGAATTCATAAGATCAGGAAATTCCATAGCAGATAGGACAAATTGCACCAAACCCCGTCTTTTGAAAAATTTTAATGTATCAATTGAATTTTTATATAAAGTGGCCTTTCGAAAAAGCTCAAGATAGGTAGAGATGTACTCCTCTGATACCACTTCGAAGTTTTCATTTGTAAAATTGAAACCAATTTTTTCGTAGAAAAGTCGCACGGGGAATGTAAAATGGTTTTTATAATGGTCTGCACGAATAACAGGCATTTCGCGTTGTTCAAGCAATACGTTTAAGGTTTCTATACAAATTTCAACATCATTTATAAGTGTACCGTTCCAATCCCAGATAATATTTTGAATATCCTTCATAAGAGATAAAAATAGAAAAACCCTTCGGATTATTACATGCCGGATTACAAAAAAAGATGTACCGGTTAATAATTGTTAAATTCTACACTACCAAATACGGCAGAAACTTTGATGTAAATATACGGACGCGATTCATCAAATTTGTTGCTCAGGAAGGTTGTCTCACCAAAAAATGAACTGTTTCCGTTCGGAAATTTCAAATTGGCAAAAACAGTCTCCCCTTTTACTTTTACAGGAATATCCTTGTTTAGCCTGACGACGGAATTACCAAAAACCGTATTCAATTCGATGGGTTGTGGTTGATTACCATTAAATTCAATATCAGTAAAATCAAATGTTCCCTTACCGAAAATCACGTTGTATTCCCTGTTTTGGTTATTAAGATTATTAACCCTGGCTTCGGAAAAAATGATATCGTTTTTGTTTTCATCCCTGTTGATATTACCAAACAATACCCGAAACCCAAAGTAAATGAGTACAAAGGCCAGGATGATACGAAATATAGGAAGTTGAATGTTAAAAATGACTTTAAATATGAGGCTTGCCCCAAGCACTACGAGTAAAATCCCCCAAAATAAACCTGCTTCCATTTTCATAATTTTTTCAAAGGTTAAATTTCTCTTAAATCATAGCGTCATAAGCTATTGTTTGTGTTGCCCTTCAACTTTTGGACTAAAATTATAAAATTTTTAGATGCAACAAACGAACACACGAGAAATAATGGTTTTCGCGAAAGTTTTAATTAAACGATGTTCTTTATAAATGAAATCGCCGGTTCGAAAAATTTCCATACAGGTTAGTATTTATATGTAAAATGAGATTCTGTAAATATAGATTTGACGGGTGAATGAATATTTTCCATGAAAAGAGGGTTAATTTTTAGGGATAACTTTGTATTGTCTAACATTTAAGTATCTTTGCAACGTGATGTTTAATCTTTCAAGTGATGAAAAAATTTAAGGTTGCGATTGTTGATGATGAGAAGGAAGCTCGTGAATTGTTAAAGAAGTTTTTATCAAAGTATGAATTTTTGGATGTATTTATGACATCCGGCGATGTTGAGGAAGCCATCCTAACCATAATGAAAACCCCTCCGGACCTGCTATTTTTGGATATCCATATGCCACATAAAGATGGGTTTGAACTTGTGAAAGATTTGGAACGAATGAAGATACATAGCAAGGTCATTTTTGTTACGGCTTATAATTCGTATGCCATTAAAGCCATTAAGGTAAATGCGTTTGATTATCTTTTGAAACCAATTGATCCCGATGAACTTGAAGAGGCCCTTATAAGATACAGGCAATCGGTTTTGGAAAGCGAACACTTTAAAGACCTAAAAGATACCCTTGAGTCATTTCAAATACCGCGAAGGGTCAAATTTACAACAGATAAAGGATTTGTTATCATTAACACAAGGGATATTGTTTACATTCAGTATGATAAGGTTAAAGTACATTTTTTTCTGTCAAACGGGACCAGGGAGATTATCAAAACAAGTATATCGGAGGTTAGGGATAAACTTCCGCGGAATGTTTTTATTGAGGTTGATTCTTCAACTTTGCTCAACAACGGATATCTGACAAGAGTAAATGTGGCTGATTTACAGTGTGAACTTACATTTCAGGAAAGCAAAATCCGGTTACCTGTAACACAACAAAAGATTAAGGGATTGCAAGATTTTTTAAATAGCCAACATTTATAATTCAGGCCTGTTTTTACCGGATAGCAACAGCATCTTCAACCTTTTGATTTAGCAACGCTACATTGAGGACCTCCATTAACTCATCCACGTAATGGAAATTTAATCCTTTGATGTATATTTCTTTTATTTCCCCGATATCCTTTTTATTTTCAGTACTCAGGATTATATCTGTAATTCCGGCGCGCTTGGCAGCCAGTATTTTCTCCTTGATGCCTCCAACCGGTAATACTTTGCCTCGCAATGTAATTTCGCCGGTCATGGCAATACTTTTTTTAACCTTTCTCTGTGTGAATGCAGATGCAATCGATGTTGCCATGGTAATGCCAGCAGAAGGTCCGTCTTTGGGAATGGCACCTTCAGGTACGTGAACATGAACATTCCAATTATCAAATGCATCAATCGGGATGGTAAGTTTATCATTATGCGATTTAATATACTCAAGTGCTATTACGGCAGACTCTTTCATTACATCACCGAGATTGCCGGTGAGGGTTAACCTTCCTTTTCCTTTGCTTAAGCTGGTTTCAACATACAAAATTTCACCTCCAACAGCGGTCCAGGCCAGCCCGGTTACCACCCCGGCAAACTCATTGCCCTGGTATTTTTCTTTTATATATTTTGGCGGGCCGAGAATCGTTTGTATATCTTCGATTCCAGGCATTTTTTTAACCTTTTTAGCGAAAGCAATTTTTTTGGCGTACTGCCTTACTATTTTTGCAATATTTTTGTCCAGGGTTCTTACGCCCGATTCTCGTGTGTAATTTTCAATGATGTATTCAATAGCATCATGCGTAAATTGCAACTGGGACTTTTTCACACCATGGTCTTTGAGTTCTTTGGGTATCAAATGGCGTTTGGCTATTTCCACTTTTTCCTCAAGGATGTAACCGGTTACATTGATGATCTCCATGCGGTCCCGTAATGCCGGGTTAATGGTTTCCAGTGTATTTGCTGTTGCAATAAACATGATGTTTGATAAATCATATTCAAGCTCCAGGTAATTATCATAAAACGTATTGTTTTGTTCCGGGTCCAACACTTCGAGCAATGCCGAGGATGGGTCGCCATGAAAATCATGGCCAACTTTATCAATTTCATCCAAAATAAAAACCGGGTTAGAAGACTTTGCCTTTTTCAGGCTTTGGATAATACGACCTGGCATTGCACCAATGTACGTTTTTCGGTGTCCGCGGATTTCTGCTTCATCACGGATTCCTCCTAACGACATGCGAATATATTTTCGACCGATGGCACGTGCAACGGACTTTCCGAGCGATGTTTTACCTACTCCCGGCGGGCCGTAGAGGCAAATAATGGGGGATTTTAAGTCTCCTTTCAGTTTGAGCACTGCCAGATGTTCAAGTATCCTGTCTTTAACTTTTTCAAGGCCGTAATGATCCTGCTCAAGGATTTTATTTGCTTTATCAAGGTCGAAATTATCTTTTGTGAAATGATTCCATGGAAGATCCAACAATGTCTGTAAATAGTTCAATTGGACCGAATACTCGCCGGTGGCAGGATTTAACCGGTGCAATTTATCAATTTCTTTAAAAAACGTATTGTTTACTTCTTTCGACCATTTTTTGCGCTTTCCCTTGGCCTTAAGCTCTGCAATCTCCTGTTCTATCGGATTACTGCCCAGTTCATCCTGGATGGTTTTCATTTGTTGGTGAAGCATGAATTCGCGCTGTTGCTGATCTACTTCAACCCTCACCTTCGACTGGATATCATTTTTTAATTCCAGCATTTGCACCTCGTGAACGAGGTATTCCAGAAGTTTCTCTGCCCGCTTTTTTAAATGAGCCGTTTCCAGAAGTTTTTGTTTTTCCGTTATTTCAACATCACTGTTCGATGAAATAAAGTTGATAAGAAATGATGAGCTTTCTATGTTTTTCACAGCAAAAGAAGCCTCCTGGGGGATGTTGCTTGAAAGACTAATGATGCGTAATGATAAATCTTTAAGGGAACCAATGATGGCTTCATATTCCTTATCTTTTTTTGATGGCCGTATGTCGTCCAGTGCTTCAACTTTGGCTGTGAAATATGGCTCTTCGGTAACAAACTCTTTCACCATAAACCGCCGTTGTCCCTGAATAATGACGGAGGTAGCCCCGTCAGGCATTTCAAGGATTCTTACAATCTGGGCCACGGTGCCAACTCCATACAACTCATTTGTACCGGGGTCGTCAATGCTGGTATCTTTTTGGGCAATGGTGCCTATGGTTTTATCCTTTTTATAAATCTCATTGATCAGCTTTAAAGATTTATTTCGCCCAATGGTAATTGGTAAAATAACCCCTGGAAATAAAACAGTGTTGCGCAGGGGAAGAATCGGCAATGTATCCGGTATTTTAAGGCTTTCTAATGAATCTTCTTCTTCGTCAGTAATCAATGGAATAAAATCGGCATCCTGTTCCAGTTCACTTCCAATGTAAATGTTCGACAAACCTAACTTTTCGTTTCTACTCATATGTAATCAAAACAATTTTTCGCGACAAAATGTCATCTATATATCCAAAAATAAGTGGTATTTATGATAGTCAATAGATATGCCAAACCATGTTATATCATCTTATAATTGAAACATTATACTTTAAATACAAAATATACAAAGAGATAGCGTTTAAAACTTTCTGTACTTTTCAGTCAGTGAAAATATTTTTGCCACTACATCCTGCTCCTGTCTGTCAAATTTCTTTTGTCGACGTGCCATGACTGTTTCAATTGTTTCAAACACTTTATTTAATGCATATGTTGTAAATCCATGGGCACCACCCCATGAGAACGATGGTATGAAATTGCGTGGGAATCCGGCACCAAATATGTTAGCGCTAACACCAACCACTGTACCTGTGTTGAACATGGTATTGATGCCGCATTTTGAATGATCACCCATAACCAGGCCTGCAAACTGCAATCCTGTACGGATAAATTTTTCTTCTTTGTAATTCCACATGCGCACCAGGGCATAATTGTTTTTAAGGTTTGAATTATTGGAATCTGCCCCGAGGTTGCACCATTCACCGATAACAGCGTTACCGAGGAAACCATCGTGGGCTTTATTTGAATATCCGAATAAGACTACGTTGTTTAGTTCACCACCAACTTTGCAATGCGGCCCGATGGTAGTAGCGCCATATATTTTTGTTCCAAGTTTTGTTGCACTGTGTTTGCCCAGATAAAAAGGCCCTCGTATGAGGCTTCCCTCCATAACTTCAGCATCTTTATCAATATAAATTGGACCGGTAGAAGCATTCAATGTTGCAAATTCCACCTTGGCACCTGGTTCAATGAAAATATTTTCTTCACTGATTACCTGGTTCGTTTTGCTTATTGGTGTGGATTTCCGGTTGTTTGTTAGTAATTTATAATCGTCACGCAATGCCATATCATTCAGAGAAAAAATGTTCCAGGGGTACTCAATGATATAAACGGTTGGTTGGTATAAAATCTTACCGAACTGACTGGTATCCCGGTACCAGAAGTTTACCAGCTTATCCCTGTTTAATCGCACAGCTACTAGTAACGAACGTGATAATAAAGCTTCATTGTACTGAAGTTTTTCGATTTTATCAATCAAATCGGGTGTTGGCAATACTGAGGAGTTGATCAATATATTATCGTCTGTAATATCAAAAGGATATCTTTCCTGGAGGTATTCCTGGCTGAGGTTATTGCATTTTTTCTTTAAATAATATTCCCATTTTTCCTTTAAAGTAAGTATTCCAATCCTGATTTCAGAGACCGGTCTTGTGAACGTGAGTGGCAACAGGTTTTCCCAGGAGTCGTCATCAAAAAGAATATAATTCATAAAATTTCACTTAAAATTGACATTGTTTTTAATCATAAGTAAATCTAAGGTTTTTATTTGACAGCCTGAAGAAGGGAATATGAATTTTTTATTCATGAGACTCGAATTTCAAAGGTGAAGCGCATTGAAATTTGTAAGTCGAACGAATCCCGATAGCCGAGCGTATCGGGATAAATGAGTTTAATACTCCGATGCTTGCATTGATAGACAAACAAACTTCTTTTGATACCTCGGTAGCTTGCTGCAAGGTAGTTCATTTCAAACCAAGCACATTTAAAATATCTTCCACTTTCAGGTCAAAGCCTTCAATAATAAAAGTTGCCTGCTGGTAATATTTTTCACGTTTATGAAGCGATGTTTCCACGAAAGCGAGAAGTTCATCCGTGGTTTTATTTTTTATCAATGGACGTTGGATTGCTGAATATTTTAAGCGTGCAGTCAATATTTCCGGTGTCATTTTTAAATAGATGGTGATGCCGTTTTGATTGTATAAGTGCATGTTGTTAAAGAAACACGGAGCACCACCCCCGGTGGCAACAATGAGATAATCTTTTTTTACAAGTTCTTTTATGGCATCGTGCTCCAGTTTGCGAAATCCCTGTTCACCATCGGTATCAAAAATTTCCGGAATGCTTCGTCCTGCCATTTGTTCAATATAGTCATCCTGATCAATGAACGTAAACTTCATTTGGCGGGCCAGTTTTTTGCCGATGGTTGTTTTTCCGCTTCCCATAAATCCAACGAGAAAAATGCGCACGATAAAGATTATTTAGCCTTATTAATTAACTTCGTTGAGCTCCCCGAAAAAATATCGGGACAGGCAGTCCTTCCCCGATAAAACGGGGCAAG
The DNA here is from genome assembly GCA_964486145.1 of uncultured Bacteroidales bacterium. GTDB lineage: Bacteria > Bacteroidota > Bacteroidia > Bacteroidales > JAAAOM01 > CAZAMT01. The sequence goes on along the minus strand of CAZAMT010000024.1, from coordinate 8,410 downwards.
TTGTCCTCGGTTCATAAATTATTTACAATCGATTTACAGATTCAGTTCCATTTGAGAGTTATCATCATTGTTATTTCCGTCGTCGTTTTCCGGGTCGACATCTTTCGCTTCCGGATCACTTTTCAAGGGTTCTATTTCTCTAATCTTCCCCACTTCATATGTTGTAACCCGCTTTCCTTTAGCCTTATACCCCTTTATGCCAATAAATTCTTCAATATCGATAACATCATTTGGCCGGGATTTATGTTTTCCGGTGTAGGCAACCTCAATTCCTGGATGTTTTTCTTCGGTCAGAAGTACCAGCGTAGATTCCGGGTTCTCTCCGATAAAGCTTTGCTCTTTATCTGTTTCATCAAATGTAAATCTTTTAGCATAGTAGTATCCTGCGTCTTTGTCAAAATAAATTGCGCTATAGACCTTATCGGGATTAAATTTTTCAACGACCATGAGTTCATTTTCAAAATGTACATAAAGATCAAATCCCAGTAGCTGGTAACTTCCTGATTTATTCACTGCAAGAATGGAATCGTTTTCCATGAATTCACCGAGGTAATCACCTTTTTCATCGGCATTTAATCTCATAACTTCCCAGTCGAACCATCGTTTTCTGCCACCCAAAGTTGATTCTCCTTTTGTTTTAAGAACAATTTTATGAATGGCATACCTGGTTAAGATATTTCCCTGAGCTTCCCGACCTTTGATTGCAATTTCGCTGAAATCAGCATCAAAAACTGGTTTTTTAAGACGAGGGCGGGGTTTTAGATAAACTTTAACTACCTCTGCTTCTCCGTTGGGATTCACGGAAAGATAGAGAATTCTTGACCCGGTTTCGCCTTTGGTAAGTGAATATTCACGGTCGCGGGTGATTCCTTTGATAGCACATCTTTTGATATACATACTACCGTTTAAACCATCCCTGTAAATGACATTGTATATGGTTCGTTTGTCGTTTTTCTTGAACACATCCACATGCATAATGTCTTTTCCAATGAATGTTTTGTCGGATACTTTGGTAATGACATACGTTCCGTCCCTCCGGATAGCAATGATATCGTCAATGTCTGAACATTCACAAACAAATTCATCTTTTTTCAGGCTCGTCCCAATAAAACCTTCCTGGCGGTTAACATACAGCCTTTCATTTGCAACGACAACTTTGGTTGCTTCAATGTTTTCAAAATTCCGTATTTCCGTCTTCCGTTCTCTTCCTTTGCCGTGTTTTTTTTGAATGTTTTTAAAATAATCGATGGTATAGGTTACAATATTGGCAAGGTGATGAATGACCTCTTCCATCTCTTTTTCGAGTCCGCGAATATATTCATCAGCCTTAAATGAGCTGTATTTTGATATTCGTTTGATCGGAATATTTGAAAGACGCACGCAGTCATCACGGGTCACTTCCCTTTTCAAATGCTTCACGAAAGGTTTCAGACCGTTAAATATGGCATCCAGAATTTCTTCTTCTGTTTTACATATTTTAATATCTTCGTAAATCTCGTTTTCAATGAAAATTTTTTCGAGGGATGCAAGGTGCCAGGATTCTTCAAGTTCACCCAGTCGTATTTGCAGCTCAAGTTTGAGCAACTCCAGGGTCTTGTCTGTAGCGATTTTCAATATTTCTGACACACCCAAAAATTTTGGTTTATCATCCTCAATGACACAGCTATTGGGCGATATAGACACTTCACAATCAGTAAAAGCATACAGTGCATCTATGGTTTGATCGTTCGTTACCCCCGGACCCAGGTGTAAGAGTATTTCAACTCTATCTGCCGTGTTGTCATCAATTTTACGAATTTTAATTTTACCCTTATCATTGGCCTTAATGATTGATTCAATGAGCGTGGAGGTGTTTTTCCCAAAAGGAATATCTTTGATAACGAGTGTTTTCTTATCAAGTTTATCAATTTTTGCCCTGACCTTAACCGCACCGCCCCGGATGCCATCATTGTATCTGGTAACATCAATCAGTCCACCGGTGGGAAAATCAGGAAACAGTTCGAAATCTTTACCTTTGAGATAATTCATGGATGCATGGATGATTTCGTTGAAGTTATGTGGCAACACCTTGGATGCCAGTCCTACCGCAATTCCTTCGATACCGGTTGTCAACAACAACGGAAACTTCACCGGGAGAGTAACAGGTTCTTTGTTGCGGCCGTCATAGGAAAGTTTCCAGGTTGTCGTTTTAGGATTGAACACAACATCCAAAGCAAATTTTGACAGGCGCGCTTCGATGTATCTCGGGGCTGCGGCGCCATCGCCAGTGAGTGTATTTCCCCAGTTTCCCTGTGTGTCAATGAGCAAATCTTTTTGCCCCATTTGAACCAGCGCATCACCGATGGATGCATCCCCGTGCGGGTGGAACTGCATTGTGTTTCCGATGATGTTGGCCACCTTGTTATAGCGCCCGTCTTCCAAACGCCTCATGGAATGCAGAATACGTCGCTGAACCGGTTTAAGACCATCATAAAGATGAGGGACGGCCCTCTCCAGGATAACATACGAAGCGTAATCAAGAAACCAGTCCTGATACATTCCTGATAACCTTACTACGTCTCCGGTGCCTTCTGTGGGAGTTCCTCCATCAAAATTGTCATTAAGTTCAAATTCCTCGTTCTTATCTTGTTCTTCTGAATTATTTTTCAATTCCTCGTTATCCATAATCATTTGTTGATTTAAAAGCTTTACGCTTCAACCAAGTCTTCTTCTATTCTTAAATTATCGATGATAAAATTCTGTCGCTCAGGGGTGTTTTTACCCATATAAAATAACAGAAGGTCTGCAATTACATCATCTCTTTTTATCCGCACCGGGTCCAACCGCAAGTCTTTACCAATAAAATGTTTGAACTCATCCGGTGATATTTCTCCCAGCCCTTTGAAACGTGTAATTTCCGGATTTGCTCCAAGCTTTTTCAAGGCTTTGTCTTTCTCTTCATCCGAATAACAATAATGGGTGGTTTTTTTATTACGCACCCTGAACAGGGGAGTTTGAAGAATATATAAATGTCCTTCGCGTATAAGGTTTGGGAAAAACTGCAGGAAGAAAGTAATTAAAAGCAACCGGATGTGCATACCATCTACATCAGCATCGGTAGCTATTACAACTTTGTTGTAGCGTAATTCGTCCAGCCCTTCTTCAATGTTTAATGCTGCCTGCAAGAGATTAAACTCTTCATTTTCATATACCACTTTTTTTGTCAGCCCATATGTGTTTAACGGCTTGCCTTTCAGGCTAAAAACGGCCTGGGTGTTAACATCCCGGGATTTTGTGATGGAGCCGCTGGCGGAATCGCCTTCCGTTATGAATATTGTGGAATCCAGTTTCCGTTCATCTTTTGAGTTAAGATGAATGCGGCAATCCCGAAGTTTTTTATTGTGAAGATTTGCTTTTTTTGCCCGTTCCTTCGCGATTTTTTTAATACCCGATATCGCTTTACGTTCTTTTTCTGCTTCAAGGATTTTTTTTAGAAGTGCATCCGCGGTTTCCGGGTTTTTGTGCAGGTGGTTGTCGAGTTCCCGTTTCACAAAATCAATCACAAAGTTACGTACGCTTGGCCCTGCGGGGCTAATATCCTTTGAACCCAGTTTGGTTTTGGTTTGTGATTCGAAAACCGGTTCTTCAACTTTAATACTGAGGGCTGAAACAATGGATTGACGGATATCTGAAGGGTCAAAATCTTTTTTGTAAAAATCCCTTACGGTGCGCACCAGGGCTTCTTTGAAAGCTAATAGGTGGGTACCTCCCTGCGTGGTATTTTGGCCATTGACAAATGTATGATATTCTTCTCCATAACTGCGTTCGTGGGTAATTGCAACTTCTATGTCTCCGTTTCTAAAATGCATGGGTGGATAAAAGGTGTCCGCGCTTAAGTTTTCATTTAAAAGATCAAGCAGTCCGTTTTTAGAGAGGTATTTTTGGCCGTTAAAATGAATGGTCAATCCTGCATTCAGGAAAACATAATTTTTTATTAGATTTTCAATGTAGTCATTGATATAGTAGAAGTTACCAAATAGCGATTCGTCCGGAACAAATAACACCATGGTTCCGTTTGGAAGGTCTGTTTTTTCCTCCGGTAAATCATTGATCAATTTACCTTCTTCAAATTCTACCGACTTGACCACACCTTCACGTATGGATTTGATTTTAAATTTGGATGATAAGGCATTCACTGCTTTGATACCCACACCATTAAGCCCGACAGACTTCTTAAATACCTTGGAGTCATATTTGGCGCCGGTGTTCATTTTTGAAGCAACGTCTTTGACTTTCCCGAGGGGAATGCCGCGTCCGTAATCCCTGATTTTCACAGCCTTATCACTGATGCTAATATCAATTTTTTTGCCATATCCCATCATGAATTCATCGATGGAATTGTCAAGCACTTCCTTAATTAAGATGTATATTCCGTCATCCTGGGAAGAACCATCGCCCAGTTTTCCTATGTACATCCCCGGACGTTTTCGTATGTGTTCTTTCCAGTCGAGCGTGCGAATGCTGTCTTCTGAATAGTTTGCCGTCATAACTTATCTGAAATTTGCACAAATATAACGAAAAGAGATTTGGCTTGAGAAAATGTTTATCAACAGTTAAATTAACAATCAGCCGTTGATAATTCATCTAACTGTTACCCGGAGCCTCAAGCAACCCCATTTGTTCCATAAGAATAGAGGCATTCATCTTCCGGGTAACGCCGTTTTTTAGTTTATAATCAAAATGAATGTTTGCACCTTCAATCTCAATTTCAAAACACATGTTTTTGATTTTCCCGGGATGCTTTTCTTCCATCGCTGCAAGGGATAAATCATGAGTTGCAATAATACCGGTCGTGTTTCTTGTTACCAATTGGTCCAAAAACATCTTCGAACCTTTTTGCTTATCTTCCGAATTGGTGCCTTTCAAAATTTCATCAAGGATGATCATAACTTCTTTGTCCTTTTTAATAAGTTCGAGAAGATCTTTTAACCTTTTAAGTTCAGCATAGAAATAAGATTCGTTTTTTTGCAGCGAATCGCTGGTACGCATGCTCGTAAAAAGCTTTACAGGTTTAAAAACAAATCGGTCAGCACAAACATTTGCACCGGCCATGGCCAGTACCATGTTGATACCTGCCATGCGTAAAAAAGTACTTTTCCCGGCCATGTTTGCCCCTGTAATGATGATGAAATTGTTATCAAACATAGAAAAATCATTGCGCACCAGTTCGCGGGGATCAATAAGCGGGTGCCCCATGTTTTCAGTGTGTAAAAAAGAATCATCATCGGAAAAAACAGGAGTGCAGTTTTCAGGGTAATTGAAATTGAAATTTGCAAGGCTGATGTACGCATCAAACTGATTGATCGATGAAAACCAGTGAGCGATTGAATCACGGTGGCTGTTTTTCCATTTTTCCAGGCGGCGGATGCAGTGAAAGTCCCATAAAAAAAGTCCGTTTAATAAAATGTTAACCAGCAGATTTAGTCGGTTGTCAAAGGTTTCAACAAGGCCACCTAATCGTTTTAAAGTTTTTGATGAAGTTTCATTACCATGATGCAGCGCTGACTTTAACTGATTTGCTATTTTGGAACTAAATTTTTCTTTTTCAATGATGGCAAGAATTTCTGCGTATTCCTTGAGTTTCATGCCATGTTCGCTCAAAAGGGAATGAATATGGTTGATTTCTTTTAGCCTTGAACCGATGAATCCGAGGTGTATTAAAAAAACATAAAACAAAAGTTCAGCAGGTATAACAGTTAGAACCGACAATACAATGAGAACCATAAATACTGCTGGTAAGATGAAGCTAATTAGCGGGAGTGTCTTGTTTTTAAAAAAGGATGTTTGATTGTAAAGCCATCCGAATAGTTGCGATTTTTGATGTGGTTGATAAATGTCTGTTAATGAAAACGAAGCCATAAACCGGTGCCGGAATTCAATTTTTTCGGATAGTTCATGAATAATCTTTTGTCTGTCAATAATTATTAATCTGTTTCTTTCATTTTCAGAAAGAAACGATGCGAGAATTGATTTTCCCTCTTCTGAGCGTGTACGATTTAAAAACTGATACAACGATCCTTCACCAAAAATATCCATATCATATGAAAACGAATGATCCGAATCCATAAACTGGCTACCATTTGCAAATTTTTTAATATCACCTTGGAGGGCGCTGATTTCATTTTCGTTTATTTCTGCAAGTCTTTCAGTAAAAGCTTTTTTTCTCTGTACCTGGTTATATTTGATGATTGACCATATAAAAACACCGAGGATCAATACTGATGTAAGTATAGCAGCCGCTACATTTAATGAAAAGAGGAGGTAGAAAGCTACAATGGCACCAAGAAATGATAACAGTCTCGTCCAGGTTAGTGTCCGTATAATTTTGTTTAAACGGTTCTTTTCAGCTATAAATTTCTGAATGCGTGACCGGTAATATTCTTTTTCTCTCATAATTCAATTCCAACAACGTTAAAAACTGTTTTTTTGTTTTTGTGATAGGAGCCGGTTGTGTCAAATACCCATTTCCAGTTTTCTCTGTATTTGCCATGCGGCATTTTTGCGAAAAGCAACGGATTTGTTATCGTACCGTTTTTATCGCTAATCAATTCTTCAACATCGGCTATTAAAAGCGATCGATGCATTTCAAGCAAACGTAGATGATTTTTCTGAATTTGTTTTCTGATTTTTAACCAAAATTTGTTTTCCAGTGCAATTTCTGATTTCAGAAACTCAATGAGCAGACCATCCAACTGATCCATAATGTTTAACGAAACCACAATGTCTCCTTTGATTTCAGGGAGTTTACAATTTGCAGATAATTCTTCAATCGGTGAGGTGATATCGCCGGCTGAATTATTTTTTACAACCTGGTAAAATTTTTCGATAAGGCCGCCGGTGAGGTCAATTTCATGTAAAATGACGGTGTTATATTCTTTCAACTTGTGTTTTATCTGTCGTGGATGGCGTATATCGTATAAAAAAACGGTTTTGTTCATTTCCAAAAGTTCATTGAGCGGAACGTCAAGCAGCCACCCACTGCCAAGAAAAGCAATGGAATTGAAATGTTGCTTTTTGATTCGATTTAATATGAATTTTCTGGTATTTTTTAAATGTTTGTCCCAGTTTGCTGATTCCCTGAGGTAACGATTCATTATGCCTTCCTGATCGGAAGTATACCGCATCCGCTTTAATGTTTTTTTGTTAATTGTCATTTTCCGGACTTAACCTGTTAAATTGATTTAGTTTTTAAAATAAAAATGTTTTCTTCTATAAACTGGCAATCAAATGAAAGCATGTATCCGTTGATGTAAATGAGCCCGCCACTCATCAAATCGCCGTGGTTTTAAGTAACAACGTTGTACCATTCACGTAAACAGTAAAGTTAAAATTGATTTGTTGATTGCACACAAAGTAATAGATTATTTACATTTTATACTAAACTGATGAAACCTTTAAGATCCGCAAAAGGCCTTGTTCACTGGCTATTGAGAATAAGTTTGTCTGCATTTTTTATTTTCATTTCTATCCCGGTAGTAATTCAGGTGAATTTAGATTCATCCATTTTTTACCTGTCTCTTCTGGAGCTGGTTTTCGCCGTCATGCTGTTTATTGGCGGATTTTTAAGGAAACACAATGTTACCGTAATATCAGGAATCGCTCTTTTAATTGCAGGAATTTACATCATATTTTCCGGATGGAAATCAGAATTGGACGCATTATTGTTCTTACATTTAATGATTGCATCTGTAGCATTATACTTTGTAAGTAACGGTAACAGAAACTAAATTTCATCGTATGGTTTAAAAAAACAGATTTGGTAACAGGAAAATGAACATAAATTATGAAAAAGATAATTATTATTTGTGCAGGAATATTTTTAATGATAAATGGATTTTCTCAACAAACAGCTAAATTGGATACCATATACCGTTTGGGTGGCCGAAAACTTGTTGTGGATGTAAGGAAAGTTACTTCTTCAATGGTAACGTTTGTTGATCCTGAAGAGAAAAAAACGGAAACTCTAAAGAGAAAAGAGATTCAGCGGATTGTTTATAACAGTGGTAAAATTGAGGTATTTAACAAACCTGTATTTCAATTAATAGATGATTATTCATGGGAAGCGGTTGTTTTAACTGAGAAGCCTGGTGATGTAAACGGAATGTATGAACGTGGAGAGGTATCAGCAAAATCATCCCCAAGTAATCGAAGTGCAAAAGCAGCCAAACGCAGTTGCACCATTCGCTTGCAGAAGAAGGCGGCCAACATGAAGGGTATCATCATTCTGGTTACACACAAAGAAGCGCTTGGCGGTTACGGTGAGTTACCAGGCTACTTCATGGAAGGTGTGGTTTATGGATTCGAACCTCTGGAAGAAGCTGAGAAAAGTGACGAAGAAGGCGATGCCCTGAAAGGTGGCGTGGTGCTCTAA